>DATDYH010000144.1:0-11716 GCA_035289045.1 Candidatus Nanoarchaeia archaeon | reverse complement strand
CAAAAGAAAAATAAAGCCTGTTTAATGATTTTAGCATAGAGCCTTCAGAGACATAAAATCCAAGAAGTTCTGCGAGCTTGGTGTCTACTTTTATAATCACGGGTATTCTATGCAGGCTGTATAAATAACCTAGCTGGGACTCTGAAAGTTTGTTGATGTCTATCTTGAGCTTCCTGAGAACATTAAATGGCATGTAATTAAACCTTCTGAAATCATTGATCCTGTAGCTTTTAGGTTTTGGAAAGAGTTCTTTGAGCTGGCTGATAACTTCTTTTGTAAGAATATTATTAATCCCATGAATGTAAAGCTTCTTAGTGAGGTCTGGGTCAAGGATTAAAAGCTCTTCAATAAAGTTGATCTCGCTTGGGGTGTAGTTGTTGCTCCAGCTCTTTCTTGGGACAATTATCGGCGTGCCGATTTTAATGGCAGAGGCTGGAATGGAAATGATTTCTCCTTTGTTTAGGGTAAAGACTGAATGATAAGCAGTAAGCTCTACATATCTTCCTGATGCAAGTTTTACCCTATAGATTTTGCTGTTGACCTTATGCCTAAATAGCGTTGAAACTGGATGGAGAGAAAGTTTTAATGTCTTTTTGTCAAAAGCTAAAACCTCAACAGCTTCTTGTACAGGAAGCTTTTCTAAGTTACCTTCCCTTAGGGAGTGAACCTTATCCTTGTTTTTGGCTAGTTCAGAGTCAATAAGCTCGCCAATTTTTGTTAGAGAAAGCTTTCCTTTTTTCCTGACTAAAAGGGGCATATCATATGTCAGGCTGTTATCTACTGCTTCCTTTATTGTTGTTAGTAATGCTTTTCTCGGGTTGTCAAAGCCTAATAAGTGCTTGTTCTTAACAAAAAATTCTGATATTGAGATTTCCTTTTGTGCTTTTGCTAGCTCTTCTGCTGTTACTGGCTTGTTATTTTCTGGCATGATTATGCTGGAAGAGGGAAGGGGTTTATAAATTTTTGTTTACTCTCTTTTTGATTTCATCCTTTTCTGCTTCTCAATGAAAGCATAGACATTGCCATGCTTGCTGCCCTGGAGAAGGTTGAGAACTGCCTGTTTTGAGAGCATAACATCATGGTGAAGGCCGATAATACTTGTGGTCTTGCCATAAACTTCTATATCTGTATTGGTTAACTGCTCTATTAATTTTCTTGCTTTGCCCTGGCTGCCAATTAATCTTGCCCTTAACACCTGAAGCCTTTTTTTTGATTTTCTTGAGAAAGCTGTGATGTCAATGATTTCTATGCAATAATCTTCTTCCAGCAGTTTTAATGCAATGGCTGGGTTAAAACCCCGGGCAATTGCCTGGATGATTAATTTTGCTGTGAAGATTGCAAGCGAGTCCTCTGAGAAGATAAAAACATCCCCTTCTTTTGAATCCACTTTTATTTTTGTATTGGTCTTTTTCTCTATGTCTCTCTTTGTGCTGCCTTTTACACCTACTAAAACAGCGATTCTGTCTTTTGGGATTTTTAGTTCATCCTGGTACATTTTTAGTTTAGAACTCTTCTGCTGATTCTATGCCTTTTAAGAATCCCTTCTTTTTTAGCCATGCGATTTGCGTAGGGGTGTATTTGAAGATAACATCTCCTTTGGCATCCTGTGCGTATTCCCATGGCTCTACTAAGATAATGTCATTTTCCCGCATCCATAACCTTCTCCTGAGCCTTCCGGGGATTCTGCAAACCCGGTTCCTGCCATCCAGGCAGCGCACCTTCATTCTAAAGCCACCTAATCTTTGCTCAATAATGCCAATTACTTCTTTATTCCTTGGTGTTCTGACTCTTATGAACTCTTCCTGCTCCTGCTGGTGGGATTCTGGCATGGGAATAGCTGAGAAAGGGCTTTTATAAATGTTTGTTTATCTTTGAATAATCTGGTTATTTGCTGTAAAATCTTTCAATTGCTATTAAGTCAAGAATAAAGATGATTAAGCCAAATAAGAATGGCCAGTTTACAATAACCGGGAGTGATGCTATTGTATATCCTGTGTAGCCTGTAATGCCTGAGCCTGAGAGCATTAAAACAAGAGAGAAGAGGAATAAGCCAAAGAGGATTGCCTCTGCTGGTGCTTCTACTAAAGCTGATAAACCTCCTTTTTTTGAGGGTTTTTCTAAAAGCCTGCCTAAATCAATAGCGTTTAACTCCCTTTTTATCCTTCTTTCAGGGGACCTGAAAGTAAGTTTATGAAACAACCGCGTTATCCCCCACCTGTCCTTTTCTTTAAGATAATCTTGTGCAAGGTTATCAAGACGACCATACTCTTGGTCCACACTAACTCCAAGTTCTTCAAGTTTAAGCTGTTCTCCCTGGTAACCGTGAGCTAATCTCTTTTTTGCAAACTCTACTGCTGACAGGTATCTTCGTTGGTCTGGAGTTAATGACGATAAGGGGTCTGCTTCTGCTGGTCTTTGTCTTCCATATACATAGGACATAGACTAGAAACGGTATTCTGGGTATAAAAACATTTCTATTCGCTTTGAGTTTCCATTCTAAAGCAAATAGTCATCCTGTAAACATCCCTGCTGGTCATCCTGTTCCTGCCGAATAATGTCCTTGACTTGATTAGTTTTCCACGAAACTTGTTTTTTAGCCTGCTGCCTAAAACCTGGAGAAATTTGTTTGATGTTAAATACAGGTCATAGCCAAATTTAGTTTCTAACATCTTTGAAAGCTCGCAGTATTTGCTTTGCTTTATTTCCTGAATTGAGAAATCAAGAAGTTTTTTATTTATTGGCCTCAGCTGGAGGATGCCCTGATAGTACTGGTCTGGCCTAAAGATTATTGCTTTCTTCATATTCTGAATACCTGGGCATGTGGGATGGTTTTTATTTTTATTATTGAAGCTTTGTTGATTATCCCTGCTTTTACTGCCAGGGCAATTGATGCTTTGCCAACAATGTTGAGATTGCCTGCGGTTTTTAATAATGGGATTATTTTCTCCTCTGGCATGGCATCCCCTTTGTAAAACCTTGATGTAACATCAAGCTGGTGCTTAGCATCCTGGAATTTCCTGCCTATTAGTTCAGAATCGCACAAGCAGGCTATGATGCTGCGAGCTGAGTGATGAAGCTTTACAAGTATCATATTCTTGTTTTTATGGGCTGTTTTGCCCCACAAGCCATGCACTTCATGGTTGTTACCTTATTATCCTTTCTTAATTGGGTGTCTGGCTTTTTGCATTCAGGGCAGAGAACAAAATCCTTAACATACCTCTCCAGTTTTTCATTTATTGATGATGAGGAAAGCTTTCTGTTGAGGATTAATCTTGTGTCCTGGATTAATCCAGGGGTTGCCAGCTCCCGCTGAAGGTATTTTAATAAGTGCTCTGGCTCTCGCCTGAGAACAGAGCAGATTGCCTTGAAATTTGAGATGATTGTTTTATTGCCCTCTACATGGCCCTGGACTTTTGGGAGCTCAAACCTTTCGCCCTGGGTTGTTGATGCAGGAATCTGCTTGTAGGCTTTTGATAATAGTTCATTATAACTTTCCATAAGCCTGCTAAATATATGTGATTTAAAAAACTATGTAATCTTAATTCTGTCCGGGGAGATTTTGAAGATTTCCCCTTCCTGAAGAAGCTCTTTTAAGATTGCCTGTGCTTCCTGCTCTTCCAAGCCTGAAGCCTGGATTACTTCTGTAAGGCTTGCTCCTAGTTCTGTGTCTAAGTGTGAGATTGCGTTCATGAGCTTTTGCCTTTTTGATTCTGTAAATGAAGATACTTTTTCCTCTTTTACCTGTGATGCATCTAGCGGGTCAAAATCTGCTAAATCCTGCTGGACTTGTTGGGGGCTGCCTTGCTCCTGCAGCAGGTTAAGCTGCCTTAGATATAATAAGTTTGGATGCTGCTTGTTTACTATTTCTGGAGCAATGTAAAGCTCGTCATTATACTCTTTCAGCTTGCCAATCACTAATGCAACATCTCCAAGCTTAATATCTTCAAGGATTTTTGTGTCTTCATGCCATGCTTTTGCCCTGATTTGGGCCGAGCCATCATCTAATGTTATTGATGCAAATGACGAGTCTTCTTTCTGATTTTTCTGGGTTATGGTTGCTATGGTGTTTATTCTTGAGATTTTCCTGCTCTCCAATAACAGGTAATTGGGGGTGAATTCTGCCTGCTGCTTAATGAATTCTTTGTTGTTTAATGCTGACAACCATAAGATATATGCTGTTGACCTTTCCATTATAACCTCGCAATCTGGCCCTGGCGGGGCTCAAAAATCTCGCCTTCTCTCTTTAATTTTTCAACAGACTCCTCAACCTGGGCCTCATCAATTTTCCTATCCTTGGCTAATGCAATGATTTCCTCAATTGGAATGTTTTTGCCAAACTTTTGTTCGAGCTCCCTTATGATTTCCCTTATTGTAACTATTCTTGACCTTTGGGAAGAGGAGATGCCTGTGGTGATTCTGTCAATATCAATTTCTCCGGTTTCATAATCAAAACCCACCTGCATTAAGCAGTGCCTTAATAAATCAATTGACCTCTTGGAATCCTGAGGGGTTACTTTTTTTGATAATCTTGACCTTGCTGAGCCTTCTGCCAGCCTTACCAGGGCTTCCAGCTGCCTTGCTGAGATTGGAATTGGCTTTATGCCTTCATCGCCAACCTGGCCTTTATTTCTTAACTCAACATAGAATTTCTGGATTTCTTCAATTGCCTGGTCTGTTAGCACTGGTTTTATTTTTGTTCTTGCATATGAAATGTATTTCCTTAACAAATCTGACTTGATTTCTGTCTGCAACTCCTGCGGCTTTTGCTGGAGCTTTAATACATGGGATGCTATTCTTGTGTCTATCTCCCTGTTAGGAATATCCCTTATGGGAAAGATTAAATCAAACCTGTTGATTAGTGCTGGGGGAAGGTCGATTTGGGAAGCAATTGGTGCATAGGGGTCAAATCTTCCTAATTTTGGGTTTGCTGCTGCCAAGACTGTTGTCTCTGTACGCAAGGTATTGCCCTGGATTGCTACCTTTCCATTTCTTCTTGTTATAAAGAAGCCTGTTTTTGTGGAAAAACAAAATACCTTACCATTATAAGCCAGTTTTTTAATTTGTTTTCTTTTTATTTGGGGATAGATTCTATCTGATAAGCATACTCTATACATTCTTACCCTGTTTCCCCGATAGTTATTATCATATTGCATGTGCAGGCTGGCAGATTTCCCAATTAAGGTGGATATTGCATGGAACTGGTCTGCTAGTTCCTTTGATGAAGAGCAAAAAGACTTATAATTAGAATCACCATCTCCAAGCATCATGGCATTAAATAGTATGAGCAGCTGCTTTTTTGAGAGGTTTCCAAAATTTAAAGGCAGCTTTTTTTCAAGATGGTTCTTCCCACATGCCGCAGACAGATAATCAAATAATTGAGTGTTAGTAATCTGGAATCTTATATACTTCTGCCCTTCTTTTGTTTCTGTTAGCTTAAAACCAATGAATTTTGCCAGCCCTAATAAACACTTTTTTATTTTTTCTGCTTTTTTCCCTTTTTTTTGGGGAATGCCAAATGAGGCTCGCCTCTGTAATCCGCCTTCTGTAACATAGTATCCCAAGAATTCCAGCCAGAGATTAAAAGGGACTTTCTGGGATCGTTCCTGATGAGTGTATTTTAAATGGGTTCTTTTTTGCTTATGCTTTATTGCCGGAAGAATGAAATACCCACTTGGTTTTCCTTCATAGTTCCCTGAGTTTATAAGCTGCAACCGATGGGATGTTATATCTTCTGCTTTTAGACATTCAAAAACTTTACTTTTCTCCCTCTTTATCAACATCCTGTGATTTGGAGTTACTAATATGTCATTCCTTATATTTTTAAAGTAAAACATCTCTTTGTTGTAATCATAAACATATAATCCTTTATGATGCAAGAATCTGATTTCTTTATTTCCTGGGTTGTACTGGACTAGCTTTAAGTTTTTGACATCATCATACTTTCTCCAGCCGAGTTCTGTTAAAACCTCTGTATCCTCTGAGTAACATGCCTGAATATTCGCCTTGCTGATGCTGATGCGTTGTTGCTCAAGAGCTTCATGCAAGGCTGATGTATCTTCCGGGGACATCTTATCAAGCTCGTCGATCATGCAGAATCCGCCATTTGCCAATACCATTGCGCCTGCTTCTAATGCCCAGCCTTTCAGAAATTCATCTTTTACAACTGAGGCTGTGTTATGCACAAGGATTCCGTTTACAATGAAATTATGAGAATTGCTTACTGTTAGATCATAAACAAACTTATACCTGTGATTGGTTATGCTTTCTACTTTTTCTATCTTATCCCAAAATACATCTGAAAAAGCCAGAAGGTTAAGGGCTTCTACATTTTTATGGTTATGCTTGTTTATTTCTGGTAAGAGGCTTATTAAGTAATTTCTACTAAGATAGCTTTTGTCTCTTCTATTCAATAGCTTTACTTTAAGGTCTTGTTCTATTTTTTTTAGTAAGCTTCTTGCACCAGGAATAGAGTTGACATTTGAATGGGTTGCCTGCACTTTGGCGATTACTCTCTTAAGTTTCTGCTTCTTAGCTGGATGATTAAATCCTATGTATTCTTGAAACTTTACCAGATTTTCTTTCCCGCTTATGGATATATGAAATTGGTTGTGCCTGCCCTGGATTTTGTTATTCTGCCTCAGCTTCCTTTCCCTTATTTTTGAGATGATGCCATATCTTAGGAGAACAAGCTTTAATTTTTCTGAGAAGGCTTTACTTGTGGAGCAAATTTCTATAGAGTTACTCCCTTGTGTTTTTCTTTCCACAACACCGCCATCTGTATCATAATACCCCCTTAAGTAATGGGCTAACATCTCATTTGAGGATTTCAGCAATACATTGCTCATGTCAATTCTATGGGATTTTGGAGAGATGGGAATTCCTAAAACATTTAATATTTCTGAAACAAGTTTTGAGGAAAACCTCCATGATTCAGGCCGCTTTTCAGATTTTAAACTGGAAAGATTTGGGCTTGTATTGAAGAGGGTTTTGCATAAATGTTTATAGCTTGCAAGCAGCTCTTTTGAGGCGCTTGAGAATCTTATAGTAATTGAATGTTGCCCTTTTGATAAATCCCCATCTCCTGCTAATAACCCTGCAAAGTAAAAAAGGTCACCGCTTACATACCTAGGCAGACTTATCGGGCGGCCGTTATAAAGAGAACATTTTGTACTTTCAGTTATAATCTCCCTTAATGAAATTCCTGCGTGTTCTGCCAGTTTTTTAAGGGAGCATAGCTTAATATTCCCCCTTGCTCTTTCATTTACCCAGCTATGGTAGATGCTTAACTCTGATACTGCCAGCTCTTTTGCCAGCGCTCTTTTTGTTATTCCTTTCTTCTTGCAGGCCTCTTCTATAAGGAATTTAACCTTGCTTTTTATTCCATGGATAACTGGATTAGATGTAACCAAAGCTATTAAGAGGCTTGCTTCCTGAGAGTTCTCAAATGCTACTTTTCCTGCAGTTGCTATAAACTCCCCTGCCTTCAATTCTTTGGCTTGCTTCCAAGAGAGGGTGGAATCATATAGGCAAGTACTTGGAGTGGTTATGATAGCTTTGCCTGTTCTTGTTGTTACTTTAACCATTTCTTCTGGGGGAGAGATTCTCCATAACTGGTTTATTTCCTGAGCGCAAATCTTGAGCTGATTATTGAGGGTGAGTATCTTTTTATCGCTTTTTGGGTTACAAGAGTTCCATATGCCTTTCTGGTATTCCTGCTCATTGCTTTTTAAATTTTCCTCAACAATGTCTGCTATCTCATGTATTCCCCCTGGATTAGTAAGCACTAAGCTTTCCGGGGCCACACATAATCCCGCTGCACTTGCCCCCTTGCCTGAGATGTAACGGGCTTTTGGAGCTATTTTAGAGATGAAGGTTAATAACTGGGATTTGCCTGAGTTATGACAGACGATGCCATTTGCTATAAACATCCTGCTCTTTGGAATTTCAAAATCATATACATCCTGAATGCCTGCAGGAATTATGCTTGATACTCGTTCATATCTTTGCGGGTGTTTTCTTTTTTGAATATGCTCTTTATTCCTTGCTGAGATTAATGCTTTGGTTAATGCATGCTTCTTTTTTTCTGAGTTAAAGCCTATATACTTGGAGAATAATTCAATATCCCTGCATCTTCTTATGCATAGATTACTTCCTATAATTCTTGAATGGATGCCAAAATACAAGAAAAGCAGCTGCACATCCTGCAACAAGCTTTGAGATGCTGATTTTAACTGGACTGATGTCTTTCCTCTTCCATTGCCAAATGCACAGCCATCAGCTTCAAATAACCAGCTTATGAATTTTGCTATGACTTTCTTTGGACTTTGGAAGATCTGCTGGGGAACTCTTTTTTTTGACAGGAAAGACAAGCAAGAAGTTACCTGCTTACTATTTAGCTCTATTATATGCATTTGCTGCGTTGAGAACACCTGCCTTAATAGCCCGTTGCCATCATCTATGAACTTTGGCTGGCTGGGTACTTCTCTTATGAAAATAGCTGGCTGAACATTAAAGAGTTCATTAAAAAATCCCGAGATTATTGGTATAATCTCCTGTTCTTCATTATTTACATAACAGGTTATTCTATAGCCTGCTGGATGAATATTCCCATCACCCAGAATATAGCCTGAGAGAGCTGCGAGTTCTGGGGTAAATTTTTTAGGGAGAGATACTTCTTTTAAATGACCTGAGGCCTTTATTACTCTTTTAAATCCTGTTGGTGCCAGCTTGTTAACCATAATTGGAATCTTGGGCATCACCCGGATTTTTTCTCCCAAGGTAAGTTCGTCTGCCCTCTTCCATCCTTGTTTTGTTAAAAATGGCTGATTATATGTGCAGGTGACTTGCTTGCCTGTTTCTGTTGTTAATTTAATGACCTGCTGATGGGGATAATGCTGGAAGTTCTCTGTATAGTCATAATACAGGTCTTTTGCATTTTTTCTTGGCTTTACAACTGCTTTTTTGAGCTTCTCGCCATGATAGCTGCCAAGAGTGCTAATTTGTTTCATGCCTTCGTAAATTAAAGAGACTTGTGAATTGCCTGCAATGCATCCAGGATCGCCAACGAGCAAGACATGCATATCACCCCTTGTTTTTGTCCCATCCTCTCTTTTTTTCTGAACCCCACCCATTAATTGCAGGACAAGCGCTTCTTTTACTTTATCATGGCCGTAGATTGAAGGGGCAATGGAGTTAACTAATCTAAAATGCAGGTTTGGGTCTTTTGCAAGTGCCTTTATTCTTGTTTCATCTTCTTCTGAGATTTCCAGTTCTTCAAATGTCTCTTCTATTGGGATGATGGAATTAGCTTCCATCATTAAGTCATATCTTGTTGATGGTGCTCCGGTCCTTAATAAAATCGGGACTTCTTTTATTACCCCAACGACTCTTATTTTGCAGCCTGGGGTTGTTTTATGCTCCATCTTTGGCTCAACAAGGTCCTCCTGGAGGAATACTGAAAGCCTTTTTGGCTGGTCTCCACCTTCTAACTCTTCAGGAGATTCTTCAAGAACAAGCCTCTGGGCGTCAACTAAATCCTTTGAGATTAGCCTGAACTTACCTCTTCTCCCGCATGTGCATCTTGATGGTTCTTTGAATTTTTGTTCGAGTTGCAGGATTGAGATAGTATTCCCGCATGAGGGGCATTCAAATTTTGCAGATGTTACCTGGGGCCTTACATCTGATGACTGCCTGACAATGCCTTCAAAGAACATAAACTTGTTAATATGATTGCTTCTTATATTCCTGATTGTGGTGTGCTGGGATGTAGGAAGGCTGATAAACCTGGCTTTGAACTTTGGGATGTCTGCCAGGTTATCCATTGCAAGCTCAAAAGCACGGATTATATCTTCTGGCTCTTCAATCAGAGCATCTGCCAACTCGTGGTCAAACTCTGCGAGCTTTTGAAAATCAAGCATTAAGACATAATCCCCTTTATTCTTCTGCTTATGAAGCTCCTGCTCATAGGTTTGATGAAGGAATTCCTGTGCTCTTTCTATTTGCTCCTGCGGGTCCATAAAGTTAATGTAGTGTGATTAGTTTAAAATAATTGTTGTTGCCAAAAAAGAGTATAAAAAAATAGAGAATTAGTCCTTAACCACTTTTCTAAGGACTAAAACAAGCTTATCTACTGCTTCTCTTAATTTTGTTTCTGAGGTTGTTCCGGTGCAGACTATTTTTCCATTGCTGAATAATAAGAAAGTTGCCCTTGTTCCTGGGAGCTTGTAAACTAAGCCTGGGAACTGCTCTGGCTCGTATTCTGTATTGTCAAGCTTCATGGCTAATGAGTTAAGGTTTAAGTCCATGTTAATGCAGCCTGAAGCAACCATGTTCTGGACTGCAATTTTCGGCTTGATCCTGATTCTTACTTTTATTTTTTCCAGGTTCTTTATTATTTTCTGCAGGGATTCCTGGACTTTTGTCAATGACTTTGCACCTGTTAAGACTACTTTGCCTGAAGAGAAGATTAGTGCTGAGGTTTTTGGCTCTTTGATTCTCATAACCAATCCAGGGAACTGCTCTGGGTTATACTCTGTATTTGGCAGAACCTCGGCAAGCTTTATTAAAGGAATATCATGTTCAAGAGAAGTAGAGACAACAATGTTTTGAATTTTTATTTCTGGCTTTTGTTTTTTCACCATTATGCAACCCCCTGTTTTAATAAAAACTTATAGAAAAGTATATAAACCCTCTTATAAATGGTTTTGTTGTAATTGATAAGGGATTAATTAATGCCTTAGAACATACTATCCAAGAGCTGCATGATTTTTTCAAATGATGCTTCATTCAGCACATCTATTTCTTTGAGGATTAGGCTTTTTTTGATTCTTGTAATTGTGTCTGTCCTAATCTGGCTTTTATCTTTCAACTGCTTATTTAGGGTATCTTTTTCAGTTATGATTAAAGAGTATGGCCTTTCTTTGATTGCAGAGGTTAGGGCGCAGATGATAACATCTTCCTGCTTGTTAAATTGCTGATTAGAGAGAATTAGGGCTGGCCTTATTTTATTTCCTGTCTGGTCTGAAAATGGAAAAGGAACCAGGATTATTGATTTTTGATTAGGCATGCTTGAGATATTTCCTCCAGACCTGTTCATTATCCCAAACTTCTTTAAAGCCCTGCTCTGAGAGTTTCTGCTAGCCAGAGTCTTCAGTTAAGATGTTCAGCTTTAATATTGCTGCTATTTTTTCCTCTCTTTCTATAATTATTTTATCTCCATCATCAAATAGAACTAGCCTTGTTCCTTCTTTGATATCATGCTTTTTTCTCATGCTTTCTGGAATAACAATTTGTCCTCTGCTGGATGTGGTGATGATTTCCATTTTTGCTCCTTAATCTTACTGGTAAGTTTATACTTATTTATATGCTTTTTGGTTTTATTGATAAGGGCTATGGAAAGGCTTAAACATAAGACGCATTTTTATCCATCATAAAGGCAGATGGTGATAGGGTATGGAAACTGGGGGTAAGGTGAATATTCCAAAAGCATTATTACAGCAGGCTTCTCTGCTTAGTGAGGATGAGAAAAAACTAATTTCTCTGTTAAAAAGAGCTGATGAAGAGGGCTTGCTTATTGGTAAACAACCCTCACAGCAAGCTGTGGGGCATTATCCCTGAGCTTTGCCTCAGTTCATCATCACAAGATGCTTTGGCATCATCACTCGGAATGTATGGCTGGTTTACATCAGCCGAAACATCCTTAGATATACTAGGATGC
>DATDYH010000143.1:0-2844 GCA_035289045.1 Candidatus Nanoarchaeia archaeon | reverse complement strand
TTTTTTCTCAGCTAATCTTCCATGCCCATTGCACTTCCTGCACGGCATTACCTGCTTAAACCTGAAAAATCCAGCATCCCGTGTTTTCATAACCTGCCCCTTGCCATTGCAATTATCGCATACAATCATGCTCCCAGCCTCGGCTCCAGTGCCCCCGCATTTATCACATTTAACAAGCTTAGGAATCCTTATTTTCTTTTTAGCCCCAAAAGCAGCCTCTTCAAAGCTGATTTCCATATCATACCTTAGATCACTCCCCCTTCTCCTTCTTCTTCCCTGCTCCCCAAAAAACATGCTGAACAAATCATCACCAAAAAAATCACCTCCAAAAGCCTCTTTAAAGATCTCATCAAAATTAGCCCCCCTGAAAATATCTTCTCTGCTGTACCTTGAATCAAATCCCGAGTGCCCATAATTATCATACACCCCTCTTTTCTCTTCATCACTCAAAACAGCATAAGCCTCAGAAAGCTCTTTGAACTTCTCAGCATCCCCCCCCTTGTCAGGATGATGCTTTACTGCAAGCTTTTTATACGCTTTTTTAATCTCCTCTTTACTTGCATTCTTATTTACGCCCAGTATTTCATAATAGTCTTTTTTAGTTGCCATTTTCTTTTCCCGAGGGTTTTCTTTTTATAAAAGAAAAGGCTCTTTCATAGTAATCTTTTTTTGTCATTCAGGTCTCTCCACTTAAAAGGGGGCTATAACCCTTATTTTTATCATAAAACTTAATCTCTTGTTCCGGGAGGAGTGTAGGTGTTATAAAGTAAATGGTTTATCACTCTAATTACCTGCCTTAATGTAGGACCATACAGCGATATGCAATAATAGGCTAAATCTGTTGTAAAATCCCCAAGAAAACCTATTTCCTCTTCAAATATCTCCCTCTTTCCCTTCCTATGATGTGCATTAAACCAAAGTTTCTCACTTAGCTCAGGAGGTACCCTGCCATCAATCACCCTTCCAATATAAGCCTTCATATCTTCTTTGCGCCTTGGTTTTGGTGGAACAATCATTTTTTCTTTTTTCCTTTATCATCTTCCTCATCAATCACTTCTGCATCATACACATTATCACCTTTAATCTCCTCTTCTTTATTCTGGCTTTCTCCTCCAGCATTACCTCCTTGTTGTTTAGCAGCCTCAGCATACATCTTTGTGCCAATCTCCTGCAATACTTTATTTACATTTTCAATACCTTTTTTAATCTTCTCATTGTCATCCTGCTTTAATAATTCTCTCAACTCATCAATCTCTTTCAGAATCTTGTCTTTAGTCTCCTTGTCAACCTTGTCTCCATACTCATTAACCATCTTGTCAGCAGTATATACTAAGCTGTCAGCAGTGTTCCTGACCTCAATCCCCGCTTTTCTTTTCTTGTCCTCCTCAGCAAAATTCTCAGCTTCTTTTCTCATTCTCTCAACTTCCTTGTCATCAAGCTTCTGGCTTCCTGCGATTTTAATGCTCTGGCTCTTGCCAGTCCCCAAATCCCTGGCAGCAACATGGATAATGCCATTAGCATCAATATCAAAAACAACCTCTATCTGGGGTATTCCGCGAGGTGCAGGAGGAATCCCGCTAAGGATAAACCTTCCTAAGCTTTTATTGTCATTAGCCATCTCTCTCTCGCCCTGCAGAACATTAATCTCAACACTTGGCTGGCTATCAGCAGCTGTTGAAAAAATCTGGCTTTTCTTTGTTGGAATTGTAGTGTTCCTCTCAATTAAAGCAGTTCTTATCCCACCAAGCGTCTCAATCCCAAGAGTTAAAGGCGTTACATCCAGTAACAGCACATCTTTTACCTCTCCGCTCAACACTCCAGCCTGGACCGCAGCACCTGCAGCCACGCATTCCATAGGGTCTAATCCCCTCTCAAATTTCTTTCCAGCAATATTCTCAACAAACTTCTGCACAACAGGCATTCTTGTAGGCCCTCCAACAAGAATAATCTTGTCAATATCATTCCTGCCTAATCCAGAATCCTTTAAAGCCTGCTCAACAGGCTTCTTGCATCTCTGTATAATAGGCTCAACAAGCATCTCTAACTGCGCTCTTGTAATCTTCATTGTTAAATGCTTAGGGCTTCCTCTTGAGGTAGCAATAAAAGGCAGGTTAATGTCTGTTTCAATTGTGGTTGATAATTCAATCTTTGCCTTCTCAGCAGCCTCTTTAACTCTCTGGACAGCCATTGCATCATTGTTCAAGTCAATTCCCTCTTTCTTCTCAAACTCTTTTAAGATATAGTTCATTAAAATCACATCCATATCTGTCCCGCCTAACTGCGTGTCTCCTGAAGTTGACTTAACTTCAAACACACCATCCCCAAACTCCATTATAGTAACATCCAAAGTCCCACCACCTAAATCAAACACAAGAATCTTATGCTCTCCCTCTTTCTTGTCCAGGCCATAAGCTAAAGCAGCTGCAGTTGGCTCATTTACAATCCTTATGACATCTAAGCCAGCTATTTTTCCAGCATCTTTTGTTGCCTGTCTCTGGTCATCATCAAAATAAGCAGGCACAGTAATAACTGCTTTTGAAATTTTCTCACCCAAAAACTCTTCAGCATCTTTCTTGATTTTTTGCAGGATAAAAGCAGAGATTTGCTGGGGCGTGTATTCTTTGCCAAAAACATTATACTTAAACTTGCTCCCCATCTTTCTTTTGGCAGCTGTTATAGTTCCCTCAGGATTGCTGACAATTTGCCTTTTAGCAGGCTCGCCAACCAATACTTGCCCATCTCTTGTAAATGAAACAACAGAAGGAAATGCTTTTCCATATAATGAAGCTCCCTCTGCACTTGGAACTATTATAGGCCTTCCGCCCTGTAATACACTTGCAGCAC
>DATDYH010000142.1:0-4901 GCA_035289045.1 Candidatus Nanoarchaeia archaeon | reverse complement strand
AAGAGCCTTGCATGAAATTAAAAGTCACAATTCATGACATGAAGCTTCACGAAGACGCAATCCACCGGGGCCCAGCCCAGATCCTTCCAGCAATCAGGGAATCATTAAGAGGAAGCATGAACTCTGTTGGCGCTGTCATCTTTGAGCCCATGCAAATCCTGCAGATTGAATGCCCTGCAGAGTTCATGGGTGAAATCTCAAGATTAACCGGAAATAAAAGGGGGCAGTTAATAGAGGTCAGCCAGGAAGGCGAGCATATGACAATTAAAGCCAAGCTTCCTGTTGCAGAGATGTTTGGGTTGTCAAATGACTTAAGGTCAGCAACAGAAGGAAGAGGGCATTTCTTTGTTATTGACCAGGTCTTTGAAAAGCTTCCATATGAGCTTCAGGCAAGAACAATCTCCAAAATCAGGGAAAGAAAAGGCTTAAAGCAGGAAGACTTCATAGAAAAGGAAGAAGCCTAGATAATTTTATATACTCTTTATTTTCTAAAACAGCCCATGGTTTACTTTATTCGCTTAACAGGAGAATTGCCAGAGGATGTTATTTCAAGATTAGAAAGCCTCGGGACCCCACCTCTTGATATAAGCTTATTCCTCCAGGAAATTCCAGCAAGAGAGAATCCTTATTTTCTTGGCAGGGGAGCTGATGGTGATTTATACTTTTTGTCCAGGATTGATTATTTCCCAGAAGATGGCATTTTTAGCAGCAGGCTACCCCCAGAAGTCAGAATAAAAGTAAAAGAAGCAGCCCATAATCATCTTCCAGAACCTCTCAGAAGCCAATACTCTGGGTTATTAGCAAAGATGAACAAAGACAAAAAGTGATACCCTAAATCAGCTTCAATTCCCCAGTCAGCACATCCAGCTTACTCCAAATCACATCCCACCCATGATTTCTTTTGAAGAGTATACTTTAATCACTTTAATTTTTATCTTTAGCTCTCTATCATTTGACCAAATCCCACATCCAATCTTCAAGGCTAATGCTACATAAGGAGCATCATCGGGATCTGGAGATAATTGTAAAGCCTCTTTTCTGAATCCTTTCAGTTCTTCAAGAGGAATTATCTTTACATCTCCTAAAATAATTATCTGGTTAAGCAGCTCTTTAATCTCCATTTCTGAAAGCATCGTCTTGTCTTTAATCTCAGCTATATGATCAGCAATTTCATTAAATACAAACTCAGGAACATAAAAAGCATGCCCCCTTAATAAAATAAAGTGCCTAGTATGGCTCTCCTTAATAAGCGCAGATACCAGAATATTAGCATCAATAACTAGCTCCATTTACATTCCTGCAAGAAATCTCTTTGCCACAGCCTTATTGACTTTTTTGCCTATTTCAAGAGCATCCTTTTCAGTAAGCTTGCTCTTGGCAAGGAGCATATCCATATTTTTCAAAATCACAATCCTTTCACGGATTGCCTGCCTGGCTATTTCAGACCAGTTCATTTCTGGATGCACATCCATCTCCTTTTTCAGCTCTTCTGGGACAGCTAAAGTTATGCTAACCATTTTACCTCCTGCCAACTCGTTAGTTATGCTTATTATGTGTAATATGTTTATATACTTAAAGCTTTCTGTTAGGTTCAGAACGATTTAAGCCTATTTGCCATGAGAGATTTACAATAATTTCAATTCCCCAGTAAGCACATCCAGCTTGTCTTCATCATCAGGCCCAATAGCCAAGCATGTTGTAGTAGAAGTCTCAAAATAAGTCTTCCCAGCATCAGTAATCAGGGCAGTTACAAGCCCAGCATCTTTTGCATACTGGTTATACATTAACAGCTCTTTCTTATCTTTAACTTTCAATACAGCTTTTTTCATCCCCTGCTTTCTCCATGCCTGCAGCATATCAACATCACTCCTTAAAGCAGCTTCTACAGAAGCATGGCAGCATTGCACACTTAATTTCCCCGGGGGCATCTTCAAGTCATTTCTTACAAGAATTACTTGTTTTAGTTCCATAAGAATAAGTGGCTTAAGTTCTATTTATAGATTTCTATCACATATTCCATCTGTTCTTATCAAAACCCCTTCTGGAATCCCGATGCTCTGTTCTTCCACCACTTCTTCCATCTCTCATTTCAGAGCCATAACCCCTTCTATCATCATGCTCTCTTCTTCCCTGGAATCCCCTCCCAGGGCCTGAAGAGCCTCTTCTAAATCCACCCCTACTCCCCCCTTCATTTCTGGAATCTCTTCCACCAAATCCTTCTCTTCTTCGGTTAGGAAAATAACTTAACTTTTCAAACTCAGGCAGCTCTGTATTAACAATCTCAAGCTCCCGGTTCATTAAGACTCTTCTGAAATTATCATGGTCCCTGTTTGCAAGTAATGTAATTGCCTCTCCATTTTTTCCAGCTCTTGCTGTTCTTCCAATCCTGTGCACATAATCATCAGCAGTCTTTGGCACATCATAATTGTAAACATGCGTAACATTTTTAATGTCAAGCCCTCTGGCAGCAATGTCAGTTGCAACAAGAACTTTAATATTCTGTTTCTTTAAAGCATCCAAAGCATACTCTCTCCTGTTCTGGCTTAATCCTCCATGAATAGCCAGGGCATGCACCCCTTTTTGCTGCAGGTTATAAGCAAGGCTGTCAGTATGGTGCCTCATTGCGCAGAAAATCAATGAAAATCCAGCGCTTTTTTGTTTTAACAAATGAACAAGCAGTGAAAATTTCTGGTGCTCCTCCACACCATAATAAACCTGGTTCAGCAGCTTTTTATCAACCAGGCTTTTTGTTTTCAGGATTAAAGGGTTGGTTAAATGCTTATTTATTAAATAATGAATGCCTTCTGATATTGTAGCGCTAAAAAGCAGGGTTTGCCTTTTTTTTGGGACATTTTTTATTATTTTTTCAACATCATCAATAAACCCCATCTCAAACATCTTGTCAACCTCGTCCAAAACAAGAAAATTAAGCTTGCTGAAATTCACAGAGCCTCTTTCAAGGTGGTCAACAAGCCTTCCAGGCGTGGCAACAACAATTTCAGCCCTTTTTAACTCACTAAACTGGGGATTAATGCCCACCCCACCAAATATTGCAGTAGTATGAATCCTCATCCTTTTCCCGAATAACTCAAAAGCCTCTTTTACCTGTGCGCATAATTCCCTTGTAGGGGTTAATACCAAAGCCTGAATCCCTTTTCCTGAGGCAATGTTTTCAAGAATCGGCAGGCTGAATGCAAAAGTCTTGCCAGAGCCTGTTTCAGACTGCCCAACAACATCCCTTCCTTTCTTTATCTCAGGAATAGCTTTTTCCTGGATTTTTGTTGCTTCTGTAAATCCCTGTTCCTTAACCTGCTCTAATAAAGCAGGCTTTAACCCGAATTCTTCAAATTTCATTTTACTTCTGTTTTAATCACTAAATTTAGATTCTTAATCAATCCAAAACCTGACCAAGAAATCTTTAGTTTTTTCCTTATAATTTTTATCAATTCTTGCCCTATAAAAAGCTTTGCTTTTCTGGGTTTCAAGGGGGATGAATTAAGATAGCCGATAGCCTAATCAAGTTTATAAAAATTCAATATAGCCTCAATAATAAGAGATAAAGTGATAAAATGTTTGCTAAATAGGTGTTATTTTCAATAATTTTGTCATTTAAATAAATGATTCCTAGCGGAAAACTAATATTTTAAGAATTGGCAATTCTGACATTTAGTAAGCATCCAAATATTTATATATCCACAATAAACATCGCTTATAGTATGATATCCTTTAAGAAAAAAGAAAAAACAGAAAAACCCAGTGGAGAACATGGTAGTCATTTTGATGTGTGCTTTGCAGGCCTTAATTTAGTAAAGATAATCGTAATGATGTCGGTAAATAAACCGGATCAATCTAAAGAGTATATTGTTAATTTACCAGATTTTAAAAATGCGAAACTGGTTGTTAATACAAAGATAATTGATGAAAGTTTACTTGTAACAGTTTTGCTTGTTAATGGTCAATTATACTCCTCCTATCCAATTAATAGAAGCTTTACAAGGTTAAAGGGCTGTAAGAACCCTAAAGTAGTTGAATGGAAAAATGAACTAGAGGGATGGATAAGTGTTAGCGCAGGCAATGCTAGGTTAGACTTTTTCCCAATTGATTACTATAAAAACAAAGAGAAGTATAACAAATTAAAACAGCTAAGTATTGGTTTTTCAGGGATTGCATATTCCATTTCTAAAGCACAAAATGATGAAATTGAATCTAAATATGGAAAATTTAAAACTGATAAAATGGCTTGTTTATTACCTATAAATCTCAAAGAGAAAAACACTTTCCCTGATGATTATTTCTTCAGGGGGGAAGTATTGGATATTCAATCAGAAAAGGTTGACGGGAAATCTTTTTTTGTTAAAGTAATAAATAGCGACGAGATCCTATTTTCAATATGGATAAGGGGTTCTGAAAGTACAATCAAAGGTAGAATAAAAAAGGGTGATTATGTCTCAGGTAAATTATGGTTGCAGGGGACTATAACTGAATAATTTTTATAAAAGAATGATTACTTACATAAAACTAATGAGAAACTTGGTTGCTTTTGTTAAAATACCTGGCATTTTTTCAATTTTTCCCAATTTTTGCTCCGTAATTTCATTTAAGCTTATGCTAATCCAAATAGCTACCGAACCCAAAGTTTGAAAAAGAAAAAAAGCAAAGGGCATAAGCCCTAAGAGTCATCTAACCTTCTTGCAAACCCAGTTCCATAACCATGCAAAAATCCATCCGCTTGCATACCCGCATAAAAAAGCAAGTATAACCATGATTATTGCAGTTATAATATTGAAGCTGATAACAGTATACCCTCTGTCTATGAAATGCAGGGGAAATATCCAGTTAAAGATTATCTGCTCTGCTCCAATAAGAACAATCAATGCCCATATAGCATGCAATCCAGCAGA
>DATDYH010000141.1:0-9252 GCA_035289045.1 Candidatus Nanoarchaeia archaeon | reverse complement strand
TCCTGCACCCGAGTTTCCTCCAAAACCAAAATAAACAACTGCTCCTAACAAAAGTGAATTAAAAAACTGTTTTAGTTTCATCTTAATCTCCTTGATTTATTGTGGATTATACCCATAAACTTTATTTAAGCTTTCTACTGCTTTGTAAAGAGCATCTTCTGCTTCTGGTTTTCTTGCATACATGAATAATTGGCCTGACCGCACTTGTTCTGTAATTGTGTTAATTTCAACAAGCATATCAAGAGCTTCCCCATTCCAGCCACCATTCCCAGCACGCCTGAATAACTCGCCTATTTTCTCACAATGGGCATTTACTACTCCATTATGCTTCATTTCATGCATCAGCTTTTTTGGAGACAGATTAGTTGCTGATTGATTTTCTGCTGTGGTTCTTGATTTCTTTGCCATTGTAAAAAATTTCTGTTTTTTTGAATTATTTTTTCCCTGTGGCAAGTTCGGTTTTGGTTAATGCATTCAGGTATTCTTCATTCACGGCTTGCTTAACTCCTGGATCTGTTTCATAACATGGAAATGGTCTTCCTTCAATGGTTATAGATCCAGGTAAGCTTGGTGACGGATCTTTTCCGATTATTGTTACCCTTTTTATCCCTACTGCTTCAGGGATGCCATCTATTCTGCCTTCGGAATTAAAGCCTTCGATAACTAATAGCCTGTTTGTTATGGAAAACTCATCTGAATTAAGGTTTCCGGGTATCAAGTCTGACTTTTCAATTTCTGTTTCTAATACCCCGCCTTCTTGAGTATGGAACTTAAATGTTACCATTCCTTGTTCAGGGTTATAACCTACACAAGTATATATTGTATCGGTCCCAGATTTATTTACCTGAATCATTTGTCTTGCCCTAATTTTTTGAATTAATCCTTCTATTTTCTCCCTGCTTACTGGTGCTTGCTGCTGTGCATAGGATGGTAAAGCAAAGGGAAGATAACTTAGTGCAATTGTTCCTAATGTTTTTAAAATTGTTTTGTAGTTCATTTTTTCCCCATAATCTATATAAAGATGATAAAATAAGGGCGTTTCAGCCTTTATAAACCTTTCTATTGTTGTTCTTTATAAGTGGTTACATCTGACGGGAAGGGAAGATTTATATATGCATGCATGCATGCATTTGATTATGACCAAGGTAATCTCACTTTCAGATGATGCATATGCTGATTTGGCTGCTTTAAAATCAAAGAATGAGAGCTTCTCAGAGATTGTAAGAGAGATTGCACAGGAAGTGAAGAAGAAAAGGTTGTTAAGCCTTGCTGGTGCGTGGAAGGATGCTCCTGAAATGGATAATATATTTAAAAAAATACTCAATGAAAGAAAGCTCAATAAAGAAAGAAGGGTTGAGTTCTGATGTACCTGCTGGACACGGATATACTTGTTGGTTTTTTAAGAAATGATGCCCTTGCAGTCTCTAAGATGCAGGTCTTTCTTAAAGAAAAGGGGATTGGCTTCATCTCAGCAATTAATATCCATGAGCTTGTTAGAGGAGCATGTTTATCAAAAAATACTGAAAAAAACCTTGAGAAAACATATGCACTGATTCAATCTTTGAATTTCATTCCTTTTGACATGGAGGGTGCTTTTTTATCAGGGAAACTCTCTGCTGAGCAAGAAAAAAGTGGTAGAATCCTTGGGCAGAATGATGTGTTTATTGCTGCTCTTGCTTTGCAGTATAAGCTTGTTTTAATAACAAGAAATAAAAGGCATTTTGAAGAAATTAATGGGTTAAAGGTTGAGGGATGGTAAGATGCAAACCATTGTTTTAGACACGAGTTTCTTGATAAGCGCTGTTGATTTCAAGCTAGACATTTTCAGCGAGCTTGAGAGAATATGTGATTTTGCTTATAGCCTTGCTATTGTGGACAAGACCATTGATGAGCTTAAAGGAAAAAAATGGGAGAAGCTGATTAAGGAGATGATTAAGAAGAAAGGGGTGGGTATCCTGAAGACTAATGATGGGCAATATGTGGATGAGCTATTGCTTGGTTTAAAACAGAAAGATTTAATAATAGCAACCCAAGACAAAGAATTGAAAAAGAAGCTTAAGGTGCCTATAATTACAATCAGGCAGAAGAAATATCTAATAATAGAAGGAAAGTAAGGAGATAAAGATGTTTTATGAAGGAAGCCTTTCTTTTTAGAAAAAAGAAAGCCTTCAGGGAAAGAAAATAAGGAGATAAAGATGTTTTATGAAGCTGAATTAAAAAGCCATATAAGAGTGCCCCCTACCTCTTTTAAAGAGGATGTTAAGAAGTCTGTTATGGGTGAGCTTAACAGGAAATTTGAGAATTTTGTTTCAAAGGAGGTTGGGGTGGCAATTGCAGTTTCTGAGGTTTTGAGCATTGGGGATGGAATCATAATCCCTGGAGATGGGGCTGCGTATTATGATACAAGATTTAAGCTGCTTGTGTACAAGCCCGAGCTGCATGAGGTTGTTTTGGGGACTGTAAGCGAAATTACTGATTTTGGGGCTTTTATGAACATAGGGCCTTTAGATGGGATGATACATATAAGCCAGACCATGGATGACTTTGTTAATTTCAGCAAGAGCAATGTTTTGACTGGAAAGGAGAGCAAGAGAACTTTAAAAGTAAGCGACCATTGCAGGGCAAGAATCATAGCAATAAGCTTTAAGGAAACCCATGAGCCAAAAATTGGGTTAACAATGAGGCAGCCTATGCTTGGTGCTTTAACCTGGCTTGAAGAGGATGCAAAGAATAAAAAAGAGCAGGCTGAAAAGGCTGAGAAAACTGACAAGATAGAGAAAACAGAGAAAAAAGGGAAAAAGAAAGAGAAAGATTAAGGATGTAAAAAAATGCCAAAGAAAGTATGTCGGGGATGCAAGCTTGTGGTTGAAAAAGATGTATGCCCTATATGCCATAATGCTGATTTTGTGGATAACTGGAAGGGCAGGATTTTTATATTAAATGCTGAAAAATCATTAATTGCGCAAAAAGTAGGAATAAAACAGAATGGAGAGTATGTGATTAAGACAAGATGAGAATAATACACCAAATACATAACCCTTTGATTGGAAGATATTATATTGAGCTGGAGCATGAGCATGTTAAGCAGCCTACGCCTAAAGAAGTTGATGTCTTAAAAGAGGTTGCAGGGCTGGTAAAGAGCGTGCCTGAGCTGGTGAAAATCAAGCATATTTACTCTGGTTATGGTGATGGAAAATCAAAAATAATTGCCTATGTGTATGATACTGAGGAAGCTTTTAAAGGCATAGAAGTTATTAAGAAAAAACCCAAGAAACAAGAGGAGAAAGCAAAGCCTAAGAAAGAAGGGAAATAGAGCTTTTTCTTTGTAAGAAGCCTTTTCTTTTGTAAAAGAAAAGCCTTCAGGGAAAAGAAAAATAAGAGAGAAACCTTCAGGGAAAAGAAAAATAAGAGAGACCTTCAGGGAAAAGAAAACATAAGGAAAAAATACGGAAAATAAAGAAACAGAGTGTAAAAAAGATGCCAAAGAAGAAAGTAAAAAACAGGAAAGCAAGCAAGAAATGGCTGAAATACAAGATAGAAGGAGGCTCTGTTATAAGAAAGAAAACCTGCCCTAAATGCGGGCCAGGGGTATTTCTTGGAGAGCATGCTGAAAGAGTGCATTGCGGGAAATGTGGGTATGTTGAGATTAGGGCTAAGAAATAAGCGAGTTCTGATAATCTTTGATAATAAAACCCCGAACCAAGCCCGAAGGCTCAGTTCAGGGAAAAAAGAGGTGATATAAATGAGATACATAACTTATTTATAAACTTTTCGGCTGTGTTAATTATGAAGTAGTTACATTTAAAAAGGTTGGGTTTTGCCCTATTTTGGGATTTTAGGGGGTTGGTCCCGGGCAACAAAGGGTTTAAATAGCAACAAGCTTCTTTACAAGCATGCAGGACCAGATTTATGAGTTGTTGATGAACAAGGATGAAGTAACATGGCAGACTTTGATTATGGACCTGATTAAAAGTGAGAGGATGAATCCCTGGGATATTGATATTTCTTTATTGTCTAAAAGGTATATTGATGTGCTGAGGGGGCTTAAAGAGGCTAATTTTTATGTTTCTGGGAAGATGATACTGGCTGCTGCACTTCTTTTGAAGATTAAATCAGACAAGTTTGTTAATGAGGAAATCAGCAATTTTGATGCACTGCTTTACCCACAAGAAGAAGAGCTTGATATTTTTGATGAGGCGCCTGAGCCTGAAAGGGGTTATGAAAAGCCTCAATTGACAATAAGGACGCCTATGGCAAGGAAGAGAAAAGTTTCTGTGGATGATTTAATGGGAGCTTTGAAAAAGGCTTTGGAAGTAAACCAGAGAAGATTAATAAGAAGGGAGGGAGCAAAGAGGATTGATATTGCTATTCCTGAGAAAAAAATTGATATTGGGGTGCTGATTAAGGATGTTTACCAGAGAATTGCTGCTTTTTTTGAAGGCAAAAAAGAGGGGTTAACTTTTAACAAGCTAATCCCAAGCCAGAGCAAAGAGGATAAAATCCTGACTTTTATTCCTTTGCTGCATCTTGCGCATGAAGAGAGAATTGACCTGGAGCAGGAAGAGCATTTTGGGGATATTAGCATTTATATTAAAGGGCAGGAGCTTAAGGCACCCAGCCTTGAAAAAGTTAGTGTGCCTGAGCCAGAATTGGGATAAGAAGGTTATTCCAGGGATGTGAGGAATTTTATTAAACCTGCTTTAGCCATTAATCTTTCTTTTCCGGTTTGCATGTCTTTTAGCTTAAACTTTTGCTTTTTTAACTCATCATCGCCAAGAAGGATGATGTATGGGAAGCCTTGCTGGTTGCAATATTCAAACTGCTTTTGGATGGACTTTTTCATAATGTCCATTTCTATGTTAATTACCTCTCTTAATTCCTGGGCAAGCTTGTATGCTTTTGGATAAAGTGCTTCATCAATGTATAGTAAGTAAATTGTTTTTTGCTTTGGAAGCTTTTTTAATTTTCCTTTTGATTCTAAGAATAACTGCAGGACAACATCACCCATGCCATAACCCACTCCTGGGATGCCTGCCAAGTCATCATATCTTCCCCCTCCAGCAATTGCCCTGAACCCTTTATTTGAGTCAAATACTTCAAAGACCGTGCTTGTGTAATAATCAAAGCCCCGCATGATTGTTAAGTCTAGCCTGCAGTAGGCTAATAAGCTCATTTGTTCTAAATATTTCCATAATGAAGAAAGTTCTTCATAACCCTGCCTGCCCAGCATGTCTTTGCAATACATCTGGATTTTATCGATTTGGGAGATTGCTAAAAAAGAGAGCAATCTTTCAACCTGGTCTTTTGATAACCCTAATTCTTTTAGATTGAATAAGAATGTTTCTTCTGGCAATTTGTCTTTTTTATCTATTAACCTGAAGATTTCCCTTGTGCTTGACTGGCTAACCTGCTGGATTAATGACTGGAGGACTTTTCTGTTGCTTATTCTTATGTAAAAATCTTTTTCAGTCAAGCCAAATGCTTTCATAATGTCAATTGAGGTTGCTATAACCTCTGCATCAGCCAGCATTGATTCTGAGCCTAAGCAGTCAATATTTAACTGGTAAAATTCCCTTGTTCTTCCTAATTGTGGTGCTTCATACCTAAAGCAGCGAGGCAGGGAGAACCATTTTATGGGCCTGCTTAAGTCTTTTCTCTGCTGAATCATTCTTGCTATTGTTGGGGTTAATTCAGGGCGTAAGACAAGCTCTCTGCCGGATTTGTCTGTTAATCTATATGTCTGCTCTGGGATTTCCTGGCCAGAGCTTTTGTAGATATCTGCTGATTCAAGTATAGGGCCTTCTATTTCTTTATAGCTGTATTTTAATGCTATGCTCTTCCAGGTATTGAGAATGTAATTTTCTATTGCCATCTCTTCTGGGTAAAAATCCCTTGTGCCTTTTACTTTTTCCATGTTCGTAATATGGGTGAATGGCGTGATTTGAACACGCGATCACAGGCTCCACAGACCCGTATGTTGACCAGGCTACACCACATCCACCATAATCCTCCAACTTAGCTTATATAGGAAATAGACTGAGTTTTTAATCTTAATGTTTTGAGCAGAGTTGAAACTAGTTAAATCAGAATTCAGGTTAATGAATACAATCAGCTCTTGCCATGTTAATCTAAAAATGAGGGATTGTTAGAGTATTTAAATGTGGCGGTTGGGTTTTTTGAAAAGATTAAGAGTTAAGTAGAATAGGGTACTTTAAAACCTGAAGTTATGGCCAAAATAGACTGGCTTGCCTCTTTTGTCGCGGTTTCTGTATTTTTCTTCTATGGCTCTGTCCCAGGTTTTTAACTCTGCCCGACATATTCTCCATGTTGAATATCCATAAAGTGCTGTTAAGACTGGCGCTGTAACCCATTTAGGAATGCCTGTGCGAGACTCAAAATTGTCAATATCTCCACCTGAACCTGAGTTTGCTATAGGTGATGATAGGTCGGTGACTAAATCATAAGCCGCAAACCCCTGAACCCAGGGGTTATTTCCAATTGCTTTTTTTCCTGCAAAGAATTCAAATATCCTGTGCTTAATCCCTACATCAACCAAATAAGGAGCAATGCTAACAAAACCGCGCTTCCAATTATTATCTAAGTAATCTTCTGCGGTAACATACGCATAGTATTCCCCTCTTTCTTTTAAAAACTCTTTATAACTAAAATGATGAATTTTACTTTTAACCCCAAACATTTTATATGCTAATTTATGGCTTAATTCGTGTAGTTCAAGGCTTGGTATTTTTGGGGTAATTGTGACGGATAGACCAATATCACCGGCTGTGTGTAAAATTCTTTTAAATAATCCCTTTTTCTTTTCACTAGAATGTAAATAAGGACAAGTTTCACTTATTGAAGAATCCTGTAATGCGGAGTTTGATTCAGGAATCATATACTCTTCAGGAGGGATATATTCAGAATTGCTTGGCTGATTTTCAAGTTTGTTTTCTAAATTCTCCCCGCTTACTAAGACTGAGGTTTCTTTATTAGTTTGTTTCTGGTGGTCGGTTTCTTTAGTTTGGGCATTTATAGGGATAGTTAAAAGTGCTAAAGATGTGGCATATGCTGTTATCTTCTTTGAAATATCTAATAATACCATACTAAAACCAGATTTTCCTTATTTATAAACCCTTCTATTTGTTACTACTGGGTAGATGAGACTGATTAGCTAGGACCTGAAACTGCAGAAATCACTTTAAGCCATTAACAGGTCATCTATCTCTTCAGCACTCATGGCAGTATCTGCCCTGGTAAACCTGCCTGCTTTTAGCTCTTCCTCACTTTTTCTAATTTTTGAATGAAAAACAATCTGTCCATTTGTTGATAATTTGGTTATAGCAACTTTCACTTTACCCCCTACAATATATTTCTTACAATATATCTTAATGCTAAAATGTCCTTTATATACAAAGTTTTTGGTTTTTTACTTAAAAGGCTTAAAACAACATAACAACCGAAAGATTTAAATACTTCTTTCTACTTTAAAGTAATAACATATTTTGGAGGAAAAATGGAATTTAATGAAGAGAAATTCAGACAAGGGTTAAGAAAGGTTGAAGATGCTCCTGGAACAGTTGTAGGCTATGTTGCAGGCAAGGCTTTTAAAATAATTCCCACTGCTCTTAAATTTGGTGGAGCTGGTATATTGGAAATAATAGCCTTTGAAAAAGGGTTGAACTATCCTCTTTCTCCATTAGCTTCTATTGCTGGAGTGCCAGTAGTTGCTTCAGTAGCTAGATATAATGAGGAACGAGGAAATAATGAAAGTGTTGGAATATCTGTAGGTAGAGCTGCAAAATCTGGATTAGCCAGTATGATAGCTAACCTTGGGACAGCAACAGGAACATTACTTCTTATTAATTATTAGGAGATAATATCTCCTTACTTTTTTAACTAATCTTTTTTACCTAATCAACCAGCTTAAAATACAATCTTCTGTTTTTGCTGCCTTTGTTTTCAAGCTTAACAAGCTCGATTTTTCCAAGCTCTCTCAGCTCTTTTACATGAGTGCCGCCGTCAGCCTGCTTGTCAAGCTCCCCAATTTGGACTATTCTGATGTCTTTAATGTCGGGAGGAAGGCCTTTTGCGAGCTTTGTTAACTGCTCCTGTGATGCTGCCTGCTCTTTTGTTATGAAATAAGAGGTTACTGGAAGGTTTTTTTTGATATAAATGTTGGCTTCTGCTATGTAGCCTTCAATCTGCTCCCTGTTAAATTCTTCTAATGCAAAATCAATCCTGCTCAGCTCTTCATCCAATTGATTGCCTGTGATTAAGGCTTGTGTGTTGTTGTGGATGATTGCTGAGATTAAATGAGCTGCTGTGTGCATTCTCATGATTTTATGCCTTTTACTCCAGTTAATCTCCCCTTTTACAATATCTCCAGCCCTTAAGCCTAGTTTCTCTGTTTCATGGATGATTTTTCCCTCTTTTTTGCCAACATGGGGAATAATATAGCTTTCTCCATCTTTGATTAAGACTCCAATGTCAGATGGCTGGCCTCCCCCCTGGGGATAGAAAGCAGTCTTGTCAAGGATAATCAGTTTTTCATCCTGAACTGCTTGTACAACTGCTGTAAATTCTTTTTGGTAAGCATTCTTATAATAGAGCAATTCTGTCATGCTATTGGGGGCTTGTTAAAGTATATAAAATTGTCTCTTGGAGGAGTATCATTGATTCTGGGAAAGCTTAAATATTCCTCTTGATTTTCAATATCATGGATATTTCTGAGAAAATAAGGCTTGTTAGAGAGGTTGGAGAAGAAATCATTAATGAGGAAGAGCTGTACGAGCTGTTTAAGAAGAATAAGCATCCAATTGCTTATGATGG
Organism: Candidatus Nanoarchaeia archaeon; assembly: GCA_035289045.1. Classification (GTDB taxonomy): domain Archaea; phylum Nanobdellota; class Nanobdellia; order SCGC-AAA011-G17; family GW2011-AR20; genus DATDYH01. Next base: position 423 of record DATDYH010000141.1, on the reverse strand, counting down.
GTTTGAGCCTTCTGGGAAAATCCATATTGCCCAGGGATTGTTAAGGGCTATTAATGTTAATAAACTGACGAAAACCGGGATTATGTTCAAGTTCTGGGTTGCGGACTGGTTTGCTTTAATGAACAACAAAATGGGTGGGGACCTGGACAAAATCCAGGATGTTGGAAAATATTTTATTGAGGTCTGGAAAGCCTCTGGAATGGATATGGAAAATGTTAAGTTCTTATGGGCATCTGAGAATATGGACAGGAAATACTGGCTAAGGACAATCCAAATTGCAAGGCTAAATTCTGTGCAAAGAATAACAAGATGCTCCCAGATTATGGGAAGAAAAGAGGGGGAGAGTTTAAGCGCTGCACAGATTTTTTATCCCTGCATGCAGGCAAGTGATATTTTCCAGCTGAATGCTGATATTGCCCAGCT
>DATDYH010000140.1:0-5685 GCA_035289045.1 Candidatus Nanoarchaeia archaeon | reverse complement strand
TGGTCTCTTGCTGTTCTTGCAACCCCTTTGCCATGATTCCCGGCAGAAGCAGTAACAATCATCTCCCTTTTTTTTACCCTGCCATCATTCACAGCTTTATGCACAAAATACTCGCTCCCCCTATCTTTAAAGCTCCCTCCTTCATTAAGCGTGTCCATCTTAACCCAGAGCTTTATCTTATACTCACCATCAGGAATTACCCCAAAAAAAAGCAAAGGCGTAGGATTATTTTTTCTCGCAATGTGGTCATGCGCAACACCCAGTTCAAAAGGGTTTAAAATAATCTCTTCTCCATCTCTCCCCATAAGTCCAAAATAATAAGAAAAAATATTTAAGCTTAATCCCCTGCTTCCAAAACTTTCTTCTTAATCTCATCTTTTAAATCAAGTTCCCTAAGCAGTTCCTTATACCTGTTCCTGATTGTTACTTCAGTCACGCCAGCAACATCAGCAACCTCTCTCTGCGTCCTTTTCTCATTATTAATCAAAGCAGCAATATACAAGGAAGCAGCAGCAATTCCAGTAGGTCCCCTTCCACTTGTCAGCTCACATTCCTGCGCCTCTTCCAGAATCTCAACAGCCTTGCTCTGCGTCTCAGCATTCAGCCTTAATGCAGAAGCAAACCTGGGTAAATAGTCAATCGGGTTGCTTGGCAAAATCCTCATCCCAAGCTCTCGTGTTATAAACCTGTAAGTCCTTCCAATTTCTTTCTTGTCAATGCCAGAAGCCTCGCTTAGTTCGTCCAAAGTCCTTGGAATCTCATGTCTTCTGCACGCAGCATACAAAGCACCAGCAACAACACTCTCCATTGACCTCCCTCTAACCAGGCCACGCTGAACAGCCATTGTATACACTCTTGCTGCTTCTTCCTCAACAGAGCCAGGCAATTTCAAGAATGAAGAAACTCTTTTTAATTCTGCAAGAGCTAATTTTAAATTTCTTTCAATAGCAGTTGAAATCCTGTGCTGCCATTTTCTTAATCTGAAATACTTATTCCTCTCCTTGCCTTGTAATTGGTAAACATCTCCCATCCCACCAACATCAGTCCCCAGGCCTTTGTCGAATTTTGTAAAAGTCATTGGAGCTCCAGTCCTTCTCCTTTTGTCAGCCTGGTCATGGTCAAACTCCCTCCACTCCTGCCCAAAATCAACCATCTTTTCTTCAATTACTAATCCACAGTCCCTGCATATCATCTCTCCCTTATCTTTATTAAGAACCAGATTAATACCCCCGCATTCAGGGCATTTTTTGATATATTGTGGCATTTTTACCCCCCAAAAATAATATCAAGCTAAGCTTTAAAACTCTTACCCATATTTCATTTATAAGGCTTTCGGTATAAGGCTACCACTCTATAGTAACTAAATAATCAAAAGGTTTATAAACCTGTAAATTCCCTGAATCTATAACAAATTACCTGTAAAAGGAGGTAAATTAAAAGCTTAACATGGCAGAATTAACAACAGAACAAAAATACGAAAATTTTCATAAAGCAGTTCTGATAATCGGAAGAACAACAGTATCTCCAAAACAGCTTCAAAGAGTTAAAAGCATTGCTGGAGAGCTTGACGCTAAAGAGGAATTTGATTTCTGGTACAGAATGGGCCCAAATTATCAGGAACCTAAGAGTAGATGGTATATTACGCATCCAATACACCCATTATATGACAAAAGGCCTGATGGCATGCATTTTGACCTTAACAAACCCCCTCAACATGGGACTAGTTATCTCTTTGGTGATCTTGGTGCAATAGTCTGGGCTGAACATGTTTCCCCAACACCCTTAAACCCAAAAGGTTATTATATTTCCTTAATAATCCCCCCAAATCCAGGAGTAAGCCAGAGTAGAAGAAAAGACGAGATTCTTATAGAACACTTAGGAGTTCCTTTTGAAGAGGAAAGGCAAAAAGTAAGAAACTCCCTGGACTTATCATTAACAGATGATGTAAGGTTTTTATAAAACCAAAAAAGAGCTAAAAAGCATAATCCTAACAAAAAGATAAAAAAATAACATGGCAAGCCTACCAACCACAAGAAGAGAATTTCTTGAAAAACTTATTTACATTCCAGCATTAGCAGCTTTAGCAATCACAGGCATCACACAACTTACCAATGCCCAGCCAGGAAGGGCTTGGTTTAACCAACCGAAAATAAGCAGAGATATAGTAAGAACAGAAACTCGGTATATAAATGGCAAGGCAATAAAAATAGCTTATTGTGGTGGCAATAATACTTATGTTCTTGAGGAAAGAGCCAGCCTTCTTGAATTGCTTGAAGCAATAACAGGAGTTCCAGCACAAAAGCTCCCTTCAAGAGATTATAGTTATGGCAATATTGATGATTTAGTTTCAGGAGTTTTAAACAAGTTGGATAAAATTCCAAGAAGCAAAGAAAAGGAAAAAGGCTATATCAAATATACTAGCATAGAAAATGCTGTTCCACCCCCCGATATTTGCCGGGTAATTAATATCTGTCCTCCAGGCTCACAATCCATGGCAACATACGAAGCTGATTGGCCTCGTGAAAACAATTGGTCCGGAGAGCTTCACCCAAAAGTTAGCATATTGCAGAACAGGTCAGCCAAAAATCAGCAAGACCCCTCCACAAATGTGCATGTTGAGTTCACACCAAGAGACAATATGAGGAGAGATAAAAACCAAGGTTGGCTAATCTCAGGCATCTCTTTAATGATAGCAGGCAATTTAGCTGGCCAAGAGTTTACCACAAGAAAATTAAACACCTTTGACAGGCGTGCAGGTTTTACTGATGATAATGAAATCTGGGGTGAAGATGGCAAAGTTCTCCCGGTTATGAATCACTGGCCTCTAACTCCAGAAGAGCTTCCACTAGACACAAGAACCGGGCATTATCCAAGCGGGGTATTATACACTGAGAACTTTAATTCCCCTCTAAAGAGATTTTGTGCCGGCTGGGCATTGGAAGAGTTTAATCGCACATTAGAAAGGTACGAAAAGCAGAATAGAATCTTAAAAACACTAGAAGAGTATAATAGATAAAGGAAACTTTTTATTTCTCCCCAATCAACACAGCATTTATCGCCTTTTCCTGCCCAGGCCTTGAAGTAATCCTCGCATTTCCAAGTTCAGTCTTGACAACTCCCCCCTTAGTCATAATATTTCTTCTTATAAAATGCCTGTTAGCTTTGCTCTCCACAACGCTTAAGATTTTGCTCTTGAAATACTTCTTTTGTTTAGCATCATAAACATTAGCAGTATCGCAGCTTAATAATAAGAACTTCCTGTTTCCACCTCTCCCGCTAAGAACACTCTCTCTTACAACCCCAATCTTGGTATGTGCTGGAGTCCTTGCTAGCTCAAAATGCTTTTTCTTCCTGTAATCCCTGTATCTTCCACCAGAAAATTTCCTTTTGCTTCTTGCCTGACTTCCTGCCATTTTATTTACTCTTCGGGTTTGGAAAGGGAGAATCCCTTCCTGCTATTTTAATAAAACCTTATATAGAAACAAAAAACAAATATTTATATACCTTCCCATTTTGTCACCAGCATGGATTCCAAAAGACCAATTGATTTATTAAACGAATCAAGAAATAAAAGAATTATGATTGAGCTGAAAAACGGCAAGCAGTTTATAGGCTTGTTAAGGGCATTTGACATTCACATTAACCTTGTATTGGCAGAAACAGAAGAATATGTTGACGGAGAATTAAAAAGAAAATTAGGCACCGCATTTCTGAGAGGCGACACAATAATTCTTATAGCTCCTCAATAAGAAAGGTAACTTAACATGTCAAAAGGCACTGCATCTCATGGAAGAAAATCCGGCAAGCACACCCAGGTAACCCGCTGCAGGCGCTGCGGTAATCGTTCTTATAATCTCTCAAAGAAAAAATGCTCTTCCTGTGGCTATGGCAAGTCAAGGAAGCTAAGAAGCTATTCCTGGCAGAAGAAACAAGGCAAGGCAAAAAGGAAAAGGCCATCCTAATAATCGCAGGATTCTGGTAATTCTCATTAATTCCTCTCCAGATGACCAATATTTTCCGTCCCTATAAGCTTTGGTTATAAATTAAACTTATTTACATATAAAGTATATACAATCATATACTTAGACAACAAAAAGGTTTAAATATAAGCAGTTCTTAACCACCTTCATGTATGAAGCAAGAATTAAAGAGCATTTCTCCAATATCCCTGTATTTTCTTTATCTGATGTAAATCAAATTATCAATAACCGGCAATATAGCAAAAAGTTCTTGAAAAAAATGGTTAAAAATAAAGAGGTATTTAAAATTAAAAAAAATCTTTACACATTACATGATGATCCCTTTTTAATTTCCACATTTGTAGTAAAGCCCAGCTATATCTCAAGTATATCTGCATTATCTTACTATAAATTAATTACCCAGATTCCAAAAGAAGTTTTCTGTATAACAACAAAAAGGTCATCGGAAATCAGGTTCATGGAAAAAATAAGGTTCTTTCACACAGATTATTTCTTCGGCTTCAAAGATATTTTCTATGAAAACGCCAGGCTCCGGATAGCAGAGCCTGAAAAAGCACTCATAGATTCATTTAATATCATCCCCGTATCAGTTTTTGAAGAAGCATTTGAATCCATAAACAAGGAAAAGATGATTAACTATCTTAAAAAGATTAAAAAAAGCTGTGTAATAAAAAGAGTGGGTTATTTGATGGAAAAATATGGCTATGATGCCCACAAAGAGCTGAAAAAATACATAAACTACAGGTATATTCCCCTGGACCCCCTGCAAAAGCAGGGAAGAAGCAACAAAAAATGGAAACTTTTAATATAATGCCAAAAGAAACACTTTTGGAGATAGGAAAAAAGAAGGGCTTATCCAACAAAGAATATATAGAGAAAGATTACTTCCAGGATGTTCTTCTTTTTAACATATTCAAAGCAACCAATAATCTCATTTTTAAAGGAGGAACTGCATTATACAAATTATACAAACTGCCAAGATTCTCAGAAGACCTGGATTTCTCAACTCTCAGGCCCATAAGCCTAGATGAAATTAAAGAACTAATGAAAAAATGCACAAACATCAATCCCTTTAAACTAAGCTCAGTAAAGGAGACAAAAGATTCCATGCTTATTAGATTGGCATGTAAAGGAATAATTACAGCCAGCAACACATTAAGGATTGACATAAACACAAAAAATAAAGTTCTTAACAATTTCGTAGTGCATAATTACATCCCTGATTATATCAATATAAATCCTTTCTCATTAAGGGCATTAAGTAAAGAGGAAATGATAGCCGAGAAAATCCATGCCCTTTTAATGAAGGAAAAGGCAAGGCACCTATTTGATCTCTTTTACTTACTAAGAATCACTAACTTCAACAAAAAGCTGACCATAAACAAATTAAAAATCTTTAATATGTACTATGACAAAAAAAAGCTGATGAAAAAAATAGAGCTTATAAGCCCAATATGGAAAAAAGAACTCCAGCCTTTTGTGTTTAATGAACTCCCCTCTTTTGGCATAGTTAAAGATTACATCAATAAAAATCTTCCCCCATAAGCTTAAAACTAACCTCTAATCAAAAAAGATAATCTTTTATAATCAGCTTATTCCCTAAGTTTAACCAAAGAATCTTTTGGGCAAAATCCCTTTAGTTTCTTTTGGGGATACAAACACTTTTCTTTACAAAGAAAAGGGTTTGTTTGCGGGGATGCCGGAG
>DATDYH010000139.1:0-4101 GCA_035289045.1 Candidatus Nanoarchaeia archaeon | reverse complement strand
TAATGCGAGAATTGCTGAGAGAATTTTTAATTTTGTCAATGGGTGGTGCTTTAGTTCATTAAGGAAACTGGCTTTGTTTTTGATTATTAAGATAATTAGTGCGAGCAGGCTGTAGAGGGCTGCTGAGAGGATAAGATTAAGGATGATGATTAAGGGAAAGTAGAGATTTATGTTGGGGTTGAACCAGGCGAGTAAACTATATGGATAAGCAGGGAAGGAGAAGCCTAAGGCTATGAATAATTTTACATCACCACCACCCCATTGCCTTGTGTAGTAAAGGAGGAAGGCTAGCAAGGAGAATAATATTGCTGATAAGATACTGGAGAGAATTGGAGAAAAGCTGCTTGTTTTTATTGAGGAGATGGTGTGGGTGGTTAATGCCAGGGTAATCAGGCTGTAACTTAGCCAGTCAGGAATTTCCCGTTTTTTTATATCTGTGGCTGATGCAAAGAGAAGCCAGAGCAGGGCTATGATTGTGAGAATTAAAAGCTCATACATAAGGCTTTTAAAACTGGTTTTTATTTAAAGATTACTAATATGATAGAAGCCTTTTTCTTTTCAAAAAAGAAAAAGCCTTCAGGGAAAAAGAAAACAGAAGGAAAAGCCTTCAGGGAAGCTTTTCTTTAAACACAAAAGTTGCATAAGCAACTTTGGTGCGCCATCTTTCTTTTGGGAAAGATTAGCGAAAGAAAACCTTCAGGAAAAGAAACTAAGGATGAAAGAAAAGCCTTCAGGGAAAAGAAACTAAGAGTGGAGAATAAAAGTGATAAATATAATTGGTGCGGGACCTGTTGGTGGATATTTTGCTTATTTGTGCAGGCAGGAGGCTATGCTGTTTGAGGAGCATAAAAGCATTGGTAGGCCTGTTGCGTGCACAGGGATTATGACTAAAAGGATATTTGACTTAGTCAAGCTTGACAAAAATGTTATTGTGAATGAACTTGATAAGGTCAGGGTGATTAGTGGTGCTAAAGAGGTTGAGTTTAAGCTAAATGAAAAAGAGATTGTTGTTGACAGGGAGGGGTTTGATAGGTTTTTATTGGACAAAGCTGTTGATAAAGGGGCTAGATTAGTGCTTGGGCATAAGTTCATTGGGTGCAAGAATAACCAAGCTGTGTTTAAGGTTAAGAATGCCTTGAAAAGATACAAATATGATGCACTGGTTGGGGCTGATGGACCTGGTTCTCTTGTTGGAAGAGGGGCTGGCTTGCTGAAAGGGAGAAAATATCTTGTTGGGAAGCAGTATAGGGTGAGGATGAAGAATGAGGATAAGGTGTTTAGTGTTTATCTTGGAGATGTGCCTGGGTTTTTTGGGTGGGTTGTTCCTGAAAATAGTGAGGTTGCGAGAGTGGGGGTTGGGAGCGAGAGATTTGCTGGAATGTATCTTGAGATGCTGATGAAAAGATTAGGGCTGGAAAAAAAAGAGATTATTGAATGCCAGTCCGGATTGATACCTGTTTATGATGGGGGGAGATGCTGCAGGAATAATGTGTATTTAATCGGGGATGCTGGGGGACATGTCAAGGCTACGAGTATTGATTTTGAGGAGCCTATTATTTACGAGAAAGATGGACTTATTAGAACCGGAAGAATTGGTGAAATTGTAGATTACTTTATGAATATTAATAAAAAAGATATAAACTATGTTGCAGGCCATGTTCCCCAAGAAATTTTGAGAATTAAGAGTGTTAATGCATATTCGCCAGATAAACAGGTGTTCAAACCGCTTTTTAGAAATGTTAAATATCTTATTAGACATAAATTAGAAGAAAATCTTTATGAAATAATCTTAGACAAGGGCTATAGAGTTAAGGTAACAGGTTCGCATAGCGTTATGGTTTTAGGCGATAAGTCAATTGATAGTAAGAAGGTGGTTAAGCTAGACAAAGATAAGGATTTAATGCTTGTTACTATGGATGCTCCAAAACCCAAGAAGCTTGTTCAGGAGATAAATCTTATTAGATACATGCTTAGGGAATGCCCAGAGCTTGTTCAATTTGTTAGAGTAAAAAAAGGGAGACTTTATTTATACTCAAAATCTACTGAAATAGATGAAAGGCATCGCAGTTCTTATTGGGGCATGGATTCTATCCCGCTTGCTAAGTTTATAGAAAAAAAAATTAAGCTTAGAGATGTCGGGATTTCTTATGAAACAGGGAAGAATATTGTTATCCCCAACATTGTAAAGATGACTCCAGAATTTTTACGACTATTGGGGTATTATGTTGCAGAAGGATCAACAGGAAATGGCCGTATAACCTTAAGTTTTGGTAAAAAGGATAAAGAATATGGGGTTATTGATGATGCGATTCATTGCATAGAATCCTGTTTTAAAATAAAGGCTAATAAGATAGGGGAAAAGCTTAATCCTTCAACAGGACAAATAGCAGCATATTCTATTTGTTTTGGGGGGAAACTTCTTTCTAGAATCTTTTCCGAGTTGCTTGGAGCAGGCTCTGGAGCTAAAAATAAAGGCATTCCTTTTGTTGTTTTTAATGTAAATAATAACTTGAAATTTGAATTTCTTAAAGGATTGATCCGCGGAGATGGGTATATAAGAATAAGAAATGGGAAACTAAGAAGGAATTGGTCAGCAGAAATTTCAATAAAATCTGTAAGCAGGAAATTGGCTAGCGATTTAGTAATTCTCTCTTTCCAACTAGGCTTGGTTCCCAATGTCGAACAACAGATTACCCCTGAAAGGCGGTTGTACGGGAAAAAGATTTCTACTAGCTATGGTTTTAAGATAACTTATTCTTCATCACACGACCTACTTAACCTGATTGATATTTTTCCGGAAAAAAAGGATATTCTAAAAAGGCACTTATCTTTAATTTCAGGTAAAAAAGCAAGCTATGGCCTTCCTAGAAGGGTCCTAGGGGAGGAAGTTTTATACATTCTAAAAAAAGATTTAAAAAAAGAATTCGGAAATTTTAGAAACTATTTTTCTTATTCTTATGATAGGATACAGAATATTTTAAAAAGAAACAGATATCGTCATGCTAAAATAGATTTCTTATATAATCTTGTTAGGAGTAATATAGGGGTATTTTCTATAAAGGAGATTAGAAAAATTAAACCAAGCAGACACTATGTATATGATGTTGAGATTCCAGAGACCCAGATGTTTGTTGGGGGTATTGGACCTATACTGCTTCATAATACTGGAGGAGGATTAGTGTATGGGCTAAGAGGGGCTAGATGCCTTGCCCGGGCTTTGGATAATAATATGGATTATGAAAAATTATGGAGAAGGGATTTTGGCAAGGAGCTTTGGCTGCATTTGAAGATAAGAGAATTTTTGAACAAGCTGGATAAAGGTGATTATGATGAGCTATTAACTGCTCTGAAAGGGGTTGATATTGGTGGGTATAACAGGGACAGGCCTTTTAGAAATCTTGGGATGTTTGTTAAGCCTGGATTGGCGTGGTTTTTGCTGAAGAAGCTTGTTAAGCCCTAAGCAGCATAGAGAATAAACTTTATATGAGCTTTTTTTCTTTGTAAAGAAAAAAACTTCGGAAAATAAAGAAACAGGGTGACTATGGGGAGAGAATAAACTTTATATAGTCTAAGTATATTCTGTATTAGATACTTTGATAAGGTGGGAATTTTGATAAGCAAGATAAAAAGAGGTTATGATAAGATAAGCAGGGAGCATGTAGTTATTTTTCTTGTTTTCCTGACTGCTATTATCTTGTTTAACAGCTTTGGGTTGGGGTACACGGGGCTTGTGGTTAAGGAGAGATGCGAGAGCTATAATTATGGGTGCTGTGATGCTGGATATGGAGAAGGGATACATTACAATTACTTAGATGATAGTTGCCTGACTGGAAGGGAATGCTGGAACAGCTGTTATGGGAATAAGATTACTGGCAGAGATGTTTTTGAGAATTTAAGATTAGTATCTTCTTTTTTTGGGATATTTGAAGGGGGTGTTAGGGGAGGGACTGTTAGCCATGAGCATGAGAATATATGCGGGCAGCCTTTAATCAGCTATTTATCTGGCTTAAGACTTGGGGCAAAGGAGGAAGAGAGTGATTTTTTATTTATTGGGGAGAGGATGTTTGTTGATGACGCTATGAGCATGGTGTGCATTACTGG
>DATDYH010000138.1:0-3664 GCA_035289045.1 Candidatus Nanoarchaeia archaeon | reverse complement strand
TAAAAGAGAAAGCAACTATAAAAACCTTCTCAAAACTACAGCTTTGCGTATTAATTATCTTTTCTAACCACAACGTAAACCAGTCTTCCAAGAAATTCTTTTGGCGCGTCTATTTTTGCACCGTTGCCGAATTTGGAGATTTTTTTTTCAAAAATAAAATCAAATTCATCTTTCAATTCCAACCTTCCCTTTTCTAGAACTACTTTTCTTTTGCTCATATATAAAATTATATACTTGTATATATAAGATTTTTGGTGATTGATTATGCTATATTCGACGACAACAAAACATAAGTATATGATAATATATACTTATGATATGGGTAAAGAGTATCCTAATGTCGAATTCGGGGAATTAGTCAAATATGCAAATAAAGCAAGAAAAAATAGAAGAATAAAATTTTATGAGAACAAAGAGCCGAGAGAAATTAATTGGAATGCTTATACGTTATCTCAAATTGAGGAAGCAAAAGAGGTTTTATTATTCATAAAAAATGCAGTCGATAACTGCATTTTGCCTTCCAGGAAAGCGGGGAGGCCAACAGATTATAAGTCTCTCGCGAAAGCAATCTTGATCTGCGAAGCTTTGGGATTTACAGAGAGAAAAGCTCAAGGATGGCTTGAGCTTCTTGGTCCTTTTGCCGGAATTGATGAAAAACTCGACGATAGAGTTATAGGTAAAGCATATAACAAGCCGGAAGTTGCATTTATTTTAAAACAAGTTTTTGATAAATCAAAAACTTCAGATGGAAAATTAATCGGCGATGGTTCTGGCTTAGAAACAAGCAGAAAGCAAAATTATGGATTAAGCAAAAAGTCAACAAAGGAATTTCTTACCTCTATCATCGATTCGAGAGAAATAGTTCAGGCTTTTGATTTCTCTGGAAAAGATGAATGCAGGGCAATGCATTCGTTGATCGAAGAAGTTGAAGGGGATAGCCTGAGATTAGATTCAGGATTTAATGACAGAGAATTAGTCAGAGAAATTCTTGAAAACGGAATGCTACCTTATGTTTATCCTAAAAAAAATAATAATATCAATGGGAGTAGTGCTTGGAGAGAGATGTATCTTGAATTTTTCATGGATGTTATTTCTTGGCTTACTGAATATTATCAAAGATCCCATTGCGAGAGTTTCCATTCTGCTTTTAAGAGGGTATTTGGATTATTGAGTAAGATAGGAACTCACAGCAAGTTTGTTCAGGTTATTGCAAGGATAATCTTGCATAACCGAGCAAGATTATCTTATTTCAGCAAAGCTGAATAATTTGTACGCAAAGCCAGTAGTTAAGCAAGAATTAAAAAACCATAAAGAAAACAAAGAGGTTCATAAATAAAATAAAATCAAACCCCCAACTCCAAAATCAAAGGCAGATGGTCTGAAATAGCAACATTCGGAACTTCAAAATTTTTAACTCTTTTTTCCAATTCAGGGGAAATCAGCATATAATCTGCGTGTCTTTCTGGTTTTGGGTATAAAATCCCGCGAGTATCTGTAATCCCTCGGGATTTAATCAAATTAACCATCCCCTCTTCAAGAATCTTCAAGCTTTCTGTTCCAGGATTTAAATTAAAATCCCCGCAGAGAATTTTTTTCCCTTGCAACCCATCAATAACCCTGCAAATCTCATGTGATTGCTTCTTCCTTTCGTCAGTATCTCCCTTGCCCTTTCCAGGACCAGCATAATATCCATGAAAATGAACAACATTATAAACTCCTCCATTTAAGCCAAAAGTAGCATATTGCAAATTCCTTGGATTAGTAGAAGCATCACCCCTTCTTGAATTCCTCTCTCCAAGAATAAAAACATCTCCTCTCTCTGCCCTTAAACCATCTCTAACAAACTGGGCAAGCCCAAAAGAAATGGGAAAATCAACCTTTCCTATAAGGTCATATCCATCCTGTGCAGGAGCAAACTTCCCATTATGCTTAGTCAGCATTAAACTTAGCTCAGCATAAAGATTAGCTCTCGCCCCACTAGTCTCAACAACATCAGAAGATGTAAAGAGCATCTCCTGAAAGCAAAGCACATCAGCATCAGCATGCTCCCTTACAAATTCCATCAAAGGCTTAAAATAAAACCCACCTTGAACATTCAATGAAACAATCTTCATAAAATCAAAAGACAAGAAAAACTTAAAAGCCTATCGGGAGAACCCAAAAACCAACAAAAAACAAATCAAACAAACCAAAATCAAAAGTTCATCTAATAACAGGCTCAAAGCCCTTATTCTCTAACTCACTATTAACAAGCTTCTTGAAGTCATAATAACTTAACAAAGCAGCATTATCATAAACAACCCCATTAATAGTAAGCAAAGGAGCTTTCCCTCCACCCAAGGCAACAGCTTCATCATTGCTTTCATCAATCTTATCTTTATATTTCCCAGAATCCATGCAATTGGCAAATACCCCTCTTTCCAAATCCAGCTTTCTTGCATTCTCCTTCAAATCATCAACCTCCATAAAATCTGGGTTCTTTGCAAGCAAGCTCATCATGCCATAAAACCTTCCCTGGTCAGCAGCGCATTCTAAAGCTTCAGCAGCCCTGCTCCCCTCTTCAGTATTGCTAAAAAGATAATGCTTATATGAAAAATAAACATTCCCTGTATCAATAAAATCTGTTTTAAATTTATACATTAAAATCTGGTCATAAAACCTTCTTGTTAACTCACTCCCGAAATCCCCATAGAATACAATTTTTACAGGAGAATTCTCCTCACCCAAAGTTGTAACCCCTGCCTGCCCAGCCCACGCAATCTTCAAGCTTGTTGTTGTAACCCCAAGTGTAGTGGTTGTGGTTGCACTTGCAATAGTGGTGGTAGTAGTCTCATCAGCCCCTACAATCTTCTCATCCAAATCACAAATATTATTCCCATTTTCATCCAAGCAGCAAGAAGCAGCAACCTGGATATATGGCTTATTACAAACAATCTCCTGCCCTTTGCAGGCTATTAAAAAAATCATTCCAACGAGCAATAAAAAAACATAAGCCTTTTTCATACAGCAATGGAAAATAAACCACTATTTAAATATTCTGATTAAAACCTATTTCATCTTCATCATCCCATCAATAACATCTTTGATAATCGCTGCACTAATATCAGGATACCATTGGTTCATAAACTGGCTTGGCTCTACTTCCACAACTAATTTATCCCCTGAAAATAGCTTTCTTCTGGGCCCTAAAGCAGTGCTCCCATCAAAAGTATTTTCCAGAGTTATCCTTGGATATGGACTTTTCTTTAATGCATCCTTGCAGGCTTCCAAATAATTCTCAGCAGTAAACTTTTCCTGCAACCTATTCGTAATATAGGGCTGTGCATATTTCTTTATAATTTTCATGTCCTTAAAAAAAACCTCTCGGGTAAACACACTAAACTTATCCCACTTAAATTCCTTATATCTTCTAATGCATTCAGCAATCATTCTTTGTGTTTCCCAATAAACAGCTTGCTTATAGCCTTCTTCAATCCTTTTAAAAAAATCATCATATCTGACATTTATATCCAATATTACATCATACACTTTCTCCTTTTTAATCTTCACCCCAGCTAAAGAAATAAAATCCATTATCCCGGGCAATGACTTTAACCTGTTAAACTGCCTGTGGACAAAGACGCATTTCTCGCATTCCTCAACCTCAGCCCAGAAATTTTGGTAA
>DATDYH010000137.1:0-5845 GCA_035289045.1 Candidatus Nanoarchaeia archaeon | reverse complement strand
TTAATTCTTTAGCTAATTCTTTCAGGACATCAAGAGCCCATTTTTCTGTATAAGCTCCGATAAAAGCATTTCTGCTTTGTAAGGTAGTTTTAGCTCCCCTGTAATTTTTAGGCCAATAAGCATAATATCTTTTATCTTTTGTTGTATAAAACAATTGTTCAGGAGATGCTAAATCTAAAGATTTTGTGAAAAACTCTATTTCCTGCTCTTTTGCCCATAACTTTTTATCCACCATCTTCTTTTGATTACCTCAATCATAAACCTATCTACAGCTATTTTAACCCCCAAGCAACAAGTAAAGAGCCTAAGCTTATAACTCTTTTGAAATCCCCAGGCATTATAATCATCAATCTAATTTTTCAAAACTCTATTCTCTTTTATATCCTTTTCTAGTTATATTTCCCTATAAATAAATCCTTATATATCCAGCAGGTAAAAAAGCATCCAATGATTATAGCTCCTTACATAGGTATTGACGAATCAAATCATGGAAACTGGCCGGAAATCATAGTTGCAGCATGGTCTCTTAACCCCAAAAGTATTCTTTGGCATGAAGAAAAATTGCCAAAAAAGAGGACAGCAAAGAGCATATCTTCTTTATCAACCTTAGGAAGCTTCAGGCACATGATAATCCCCGAAGAATACGAATTATTAGTTAATGCAGAAACAAGAGGTGTTTTTTACAAGCTGGTAAAAATAGTTTCAGTGTGCGAATTTCTTAAGTCGTTTTCAGAAGTCCGGCATGTAATTATTGATGGTGAATCTCCAGAAGATGTACTGGAAGAGATAAAAAAGCAGATATACCACAATAGATATAAACCAAAAATAGAATCATTAAAATCAGCTGACCAGAGAATACTCATTGTAAATCTTGCTGATTCAATAGCTTACCGGCTATACTCCCATTACTCAGGGATAGATGGAGTTGAACACAAGCCACTTGGAGAAATCAAACAGAACCAAAGAAGCACTCTTCTCCAGTCCCTTGTAACCCCAGTATTCGAGAATTACCTTGATTTATTGGAAAGGCTTTAAACAACCTTCTTTCCAGCCTTGTCAAACACCTTTATTACACTAACCGGGCATGCCTCAGCAGCATCCTTATTTGCCTGTAAATCCTTCTCCTCAATCTCTCTCTCACTAACACTATCTTTTGCTTTCCCACCTTTCAATCTTGCTTTATTCTCATCATCCAGCTCCCAGAAATCAGGAGCAATAGCTGCACAAGCCCCGCATCCAATACATTCCTTTATTTCATGCACAACTTTTGGTTTCCCCATATTAACCACCACTTAATCAGCCAAAATCGGGGATATATAAAAGTTTCTACTTGCCAAAAATGTTAGTATACAGAACTTATTCCATAAGGCGGGTTTATTTAGCTTTATGAAATACTTTTGGGATAAGACAGGAGATTAACTGCAATGGGTGTTATATCCAGGATAATTGTTATACCCAAGGCACCAGGTTAAAACTTGAAGATACTCTTTATTATTGTGGTTTAAATAAAGAGCTGATTGACCTTAAAGATGAAGGCTCTGATTGTGAAAATAACTATGAATGCCAATCAAATTTTTGCAGCAACCAAAAATGCTATGATGTTTCAAAAGATGTAAAGGAAACAAAAAGCATTCTTGAAAAAATTTTAAACTGGCTATCCTTGATTATTCATTAACAATAAGACATTTTTTCATTTATCCCTCTCAACCTTAACACTCTCTTCAAGCGCAGCCTGGGCAGCAGCTAAAATAGCAATAGGCACCCTGTAAGGCGAGCATGAAACATTGCTCAAGCCAATCTTATGGCAGAACTTGACAGAACTTGGTTCACCACCATGCTCTCCGCAAATCCCAAAATCAATATCTTTTTTAACACTTCTTGCTTTCTCAACAGCAAGCTCCATTATTTTTCCCACACCATCCTGGTCAATGGTCTGGAATGGGTCTTTCTCAAATATCCCTCTTGAAATATAATCTTTAATGAACTTTCCAGCATCATCTCTTGAAAATCCAAGTGTTGTTTGCGTTAGGTCATTTGTTCCAAAGCTCATAAACTCAGCTTCCTTAGCAAGCTCATCAGCTATTAGGGCAGCTCTTGGAAACTCAATCATTGTCCCGATTTTATAATCAATCTCCCCTTCAGCACCAGTCTCCTTGGCTACTTTTTTAATCAAGCCTTTAATAAACCTGTATTCATTAGCATGAATCACATTGGGAATCTCAATCTCAGGCTTAGGGTTTTTCCCTTCTTTCTTAACTTCAAGAGCAGCACTAAATATTGCCCTTGCCTGCATCTCACTAATTTCAGGATACACAACCCCTAACCTGCATCCCCTGAACCCAAGCATAGGATTAAACTCATGCAGTTCACTAATCCTTGTTTTAATCTTTTCTTCAGGAACATTAATCTTTCTTGAAAGCTCCCTAATCTCTCCTTCTTCTTTAGGCAGGAACTCATGCAAGGGAGGGTCTAGCAATCTTATGATTACAGGCAACCCATCCATAACCCTGAATATCCCTGTGAAATCACTAATTTGGTAAGGCAGTAATTTATCAAGTGCTTTTTTCCTTCCCTCTTCATTATCAGCAAGAATCATCTCTCGCATAGCAGTAATCCTCTCGCCCTCAAAAAACATATGCTCTGTTCTTGTCAACCCAATACCCTCTGCCCCAAAATCCCTTGCTATTTGTGCATCTTTAGGAGTATCAGCATTTGTCCTTACTCCAATCTTCTTGGCTTTTTTAGCCCAGTCCATTAAAACAGCAAACTCCCCGGCTAAAATAGGGTCAATAACATTTAGCCCAGCACCATAAACCTCTCCAGTGCTTCCATCCAAAGTAATTATATCCCCTTCATTAAACAGCTTATCCTTAATCCTTAATGTTTTTCTCTCTTCATCAACCACAATCTCGCTACAGCCAGCAACACAGCATTTTCCCATTCCTCTTGCAACAACTGCAGCATGACTTGTCATTCCCCCTCTTGCAGTCAATATTCCTTGTGAAACATGCATCCCTTCAATATCCTCAGGAGAAGTCTCCTTCCTTACAAGTATAACTCTCTCTCCTTTTTTGCTAAAAGCAACAGCATCCTCTGCATTAAAAACAACCTTTCCAACCGCAGCACCAGGCGAGGCAGGCAGCCCTTTTGCCAGTGCATTATTCTTTTGTTTTGCACCAGGGTCAATTCTTTTATGCAATAACTGGTCTAATTGCAGGGCATCAACCCTCATTATGGCTTCTTCTTTTGTTATCAATCCATTATTAGCCATATCCATAGCAATCTTTACAGCAGCCAACCCAGTTCTCTTCCCAGTCCTTGTCTGCAGCATATACAATTTTCTTTTTTGAACAGTAAACTCAACATCCTGCATCTCCCTGTAATGCTTCTCCAGCTTATCCCTGATTCCAACTAGCTCTTTATAAATTAAAGGCATCTCCTGCTCCAGCCTTGCAACAGGCTCAGTAGTTCTTATCCCGGCAACAACATCCTCTCCCTGGGCATTAATTAAGTATTCTCCATAAAACTTGTCCTCTCCTGTGGATGGATTTCTTGTAAAAGCAACACCTGTTCCAGAATCCTCTCCCATATTCCCAAACACCATTGATTGTACATTAACAGCAGTTCCTAATAATCCTTTAATCTCATTAATCTCCCTGTATTTTATAGCTCTTGCACTGTTCCACGAGCCAAAAACAGCATTCACAGCCATTCTTAGCTGCTCTTTAACTTCTTCTGGAAATTCCTTTCCAGCTTCTCTCTTTACAATTTCCTTATACTCGCTTACAATCCATCTCAGGTCTTCTGTATTAAGCTCTGTATCAAGATGCACCTCTCTTGCTTTTTTCCTCGCTTCAAGCACCTGCTCAAACAGCTTATGCTCAACACTCATTACAACATCCCCAAACATCTGGATAAATCTTCTGTAAGAGTCAAGGACAAATCTCTCATTCCCGGTTTTCTTTATCATCCCATTAATTGTCTTTTCATTCAGCCCAAGATTAAGAATCGTATCCATCATCCCAGGCATTGATAATGCAGCACCAGAACGAACAGAAAGCAGTAAAGGATTCTCCCCATCACCAAGAACCATCCCGGTTTTCTCCTCAACTTTCTTAATGTTTTCCACAACCTGCTCCCATAATCCTCCAGGATGCTCCTGGTTATTCTTGTAATAATGGTCACAGGCTTCAGTAGTTATTGTAAATCCAGGAGGCACAGGCAGTCCAATAGAGGTCATCTCCCCAAGATTAGCGCCCTTTCCCCCAAGAAGAACTTTGTTTTTAGTATCACCCTCTCCAAAAAAATAAACCCACTTTTTTTCCATAACTCTTGGGATTTTATGATTATATATAAGCTTTGCTGAACTCGGTTATAACAAACAAAAAATTCATAATAGCTTTGCACATAAATAGGAATCAATATAAACCTTGTTTCTACATTATCACTATGACATTAAACGGGGAAGTGAAAGATTTCATAAAAGAAAACCTAAAAGGGACAATAAAGAAAAAAATAGAAAATTATGATTTCTCTAAAAAATCGGGAAACCCGTTTGTAGATACCATCTTTAAAAGATTCTCAAATGTTAAATCTTTTATTCATAGTATGGCAACTACCTTCGGTGATGATTATGAGAAAATAGCGAGAAAAATAGCTGAATCTAATCCCGAGTTTGAAGAAGTCAAAAAATTTAATTTTACAGGTAAAATCTCAGATGACGAAAGTGCCTTAATCAAAAACATGGTCAAAGAATTAGAAGAAAGTAAAGAAGGGTCTGATTATGATGAAGAAATTAAGTTAGTATATGGGGCAGATGAAAACAACATTAAAGACACGAAAATAACCATAGATTTGTACCTTAGAAATCAAGAAGGTAAGGAATTCTTCATAGAAATGAAGGGTCCAGACCCAAATAAAAAAGAAGTAAGAGCCGCAAAAGAAGATTTACTAAATGTTGTAGCAATGAAAAAGAGAGAAATAAATAAAGAGGATTTTCATGACAAGGTTGCTATCATCTTTGGTATATACTATAACAATTGTAAGGGCGAATACAAGAACTGGAAAGTATCACCTTTATTTGAAAGAGGAAAAGGGTTATTAGTACAAGAAGAATTTTGGGATTTACTTGGGGTAAAGGGACATTTGACGAGTTATTAAAAATAATAGAAGAGATAAGCAAAGAAGTATGGCCATCTATTAAAGAAGCCATTGAGAAAATCTGACTAAATCTTCTTCATATGAAATATAATCTCAGCATAAGGCTGCCTGTCTCTCTCTGTCCTGTTTAAAACAGGCCTCTTAAACTGCTCAACAATCTTTAACCCGCTCCTCTCAGCAATTAAATGATAGAGGTTATATTTATCATTCGCTACAATAAAGAAGTCCCCATCATCTTTAATGAACCGGCTTATGTTTCTAAAAACTTTGCTTATGCCATCAACATACTCATCTTTTGCCTGTTTGCCCTGCCCCTTGTATAAAGGACCTATCTCTTTATCATCTTTCCTTTGAATTTTAAAGAGTTCATAAGCATAAGCATGCTGTTCATGGTAGTCTATTTGCCCAACATACGGAGGAGAGGTAAAAACCCCATCAATCTTTTTATTAATTAATAATTTATAAAACTCGGGG
This sequence comes from Candidatus Nanoarchaeia archaeon, assembly GCA_035289045.1. GTDB lineage: Archaea > Nanobdellota > Nanobdellia > SCGC-AAA011-G17 > GW2011-AR20 > DATDYH01. The sequence goes on along the minus strand of DATDYH010000137.1, from coordinate 211 downwards.
TTTTGCTTTTTAACCTCTTCAAAAATGTCTACATCTCTTGCATCAGCATGAATGACATCAGAAAAAGTCTTTTTTCTTATTTTTGAAAACTTGTTTAGCCTTGTAATTGTATCATAAGTATATCTCCTTAAATGAGGGGTAATTGTATTTAATGGGGTACAGATTTTTTTATGCTTCCCGCAGTAATAAGGCCCTGCCTGAGGCTCTTTTA
>DATDYH010000136.1:0-3555 GCA_035289045.1 Candidatus Nanoarchaeia archaeon | reverse complement strand
CAGCAGTTCATCAACTTTCTTTGCATCTCCCCGGATAAAATTATTATAGCAAGGCAAATCCCAGTATTGGCTTATTTTTAATCCTTTAGAGTTATATACCCCATAATGCCCAGGCATTAGCTCAAAAATCCCCTTGAACATTGTTTTTGGCGGTATTACATAATCATAAGCAAGAAAGCCACTTAAAGCCTCTTTATCAACTTCTCTTGGGAGTTCTTCATTAACCAAGAGCGCTTTAATTTCTGATGCAAAGTAAAACTTATCATCAAAGAAAGTATAGTAAAAAGGTTTTTTTCCAATTCTGTCTCTTGCAATAAACCCTTCTTTTTTATCCCTGTCCCATATTAAAAAAGAGAACATCCCATCAAGATCATTAACAATCTTTTTTCCTCTATCTTTGTACAGGTACAGAAGAACCTCCGTATCAGTCCCAGAGTTAAACTTACAACCTTTGCTCTCAAGCTCTTTCTTTAACTCCTTAAAATTATAAATCTCCCCATTATAAACAATAACAAGTCTTTCATCAGCAGAGAACATGGGCTGCTTTCCCCTCGTGCTTAAATCAACAATGCTTAATCTTGTATGCCCTAAAAAAACATGCTCATCATCATAATCCCCAGAATCATCAGGACCCCTGTGAGCTAATATTTTTGTTGCTTTCCGGGCAGTATTAATGTCTAGGGCATTCCTTTCTTTCAGGCTAATTACCCCGTAGATTCCACACATACAATTCAGGTTAAAGCATAAGCTTTTTAACCTTGCTATGCCCTGCTTTTCTCAGAAATATTCTCATTGCTTTTTTGCTGCTCAAACATTTCTCTAAACAGGGCAATCTTCTCACCTTTCTCATACTCAACTAGTTTCTCGCAGGTTTCACAAATAGGCAAAATAGTATTATCCAGTTTCTTTCTCAGTTCCTTATATTCATCAGAGTTCCAGATTTCCTCATAACTCTGCTTTAGCAGGTTCCCTAAAGGCTTCCTGATGGCGAAGCAGTGTATGACATTCCCCTGCGCATCTATCCTTCCAATAAACAGCTGCTTGCAGAAATGCTCTTTATCAAGGTTTCTATAAAAATACCTGTCAAGCTTTTCTTTAAACAAGATGGGGTAAAAACCAACAGGCATCCCACATTCTTTTCCAGCATCCTCAACAGCCTTAATAGCCTTCCTGTAATCCTCTATACTTCTTTTTGGGAATCCATCCACGCATGTATTTAATGGAAAATCATCTGGGTTAAAACTAAGGTATTCAGCACTAAGCTTAACACCTTCTTTTGTATACCTTCTTTCAAACTCAAAAGTAACCAGATGGGCTCCTGCTTCCTTTGCAATTTTAATTATCTTTGGAAGCTCTTCTAAATTATCATCCAGCATTACACTTAAGACACCAATAAAAAAATGGTTCCTCAGCTTTTTGATGTTCTCAATAGTTTTGTCAAATGCCTTCCTGTTTTTAGGGTCACGGATGTTGTTATGCACTTCCCTGTCCCCATCAAGCGAAGTTCCAATGGCTTCAATGTTTTTGTATCTTTTTAATCTTTCAATCTTCTCATCATCCAGCATAGTCAGATTAGTAGACAATCTGACTAAAGCACCTCTTGATTTAAAGTAATCCAGGACTTCAAATATATCCCCTCTTGCAAAAGGCTCCCCCCCAATCAGGGTAATATGGCTGATTTTTGGTATTTTGTCAAACGCTTGTTTAATCTGCTCAGCACTCATTTCCATTTTTCCATCCAGGGTCTTCTTCCTCAGCATGCTTGGGAAATGGATAAAGCACATCTTGCAGTTAAGGTTGCATTTAAAAGTCAGGTCAAAAATAAACCTCTCAGGAACTGGCACCTCCCCACTAATCCTGTACCTATGGTATTTTTTGTTCATGTATCTGAAATACTTCCTGGTATGCAAATGCTTAAACATTCCAAGAAGCCCGGTTTTGGTTGCCCAAATCCTTAGTCTATTGGTATTTACCATCTCTCCTCAAACAAACAATCCAAAACCCTATTTATAAACCTTACCTAAAACCTCTAAGTCTTTTAATCCATCCTCAGCACTAACCCCAAGTTTTTCCCTGCTCTCTAAGAATCTGGCAAAATTCTCTATCTGTTCTCTAATGCATCCCTGCCTTGTAAAACTCAACCAGCTTAGCCTGGATACCAGCATTGCATACACCCTGTTGCAATAAAATTTTTTAACAATCCTTCCATTTTCAAGAATGACAGATTTTTTGCTTCCGTAAATCTCAACCCTGTCAGGAATATTAAACTTTAATGATGTTGTAGCAGTGATTGTGGCAACACCCCCGCTGTTAAACTTCATCACAATCCCACCAGTATCCTCTACTTCTATATCATGGGTTAATGTTGCTAGCTCACTTTTAGCACTTTTCACCTCTCCAAAAATCCATCTTAAAATATTAACATAATGCACAGCATTGAGCATTAACACTCCACCACCTGCAGTTTTCCAGCTCTTTTTCCACCCCTCACCTGATTCATAATCCCCCCGGTTTCTATGCTTCCCAATAACAACCACACCCATAATCAGTTTTCCAAGCCCCCCACTCTCAGCCATCCCTTTTACCTTCCTGAATCCTCCCCCGAACCGGTATTGGGAGATTACAGTAACAGCAACCCCCCTTTTTTTAGACTCCTCAACAATCCGTCTTGCCTTAGCAACATCGATATCAATAGGCTTCTCAATAATAACATTCTTTCCAGCCTTAATCCCCTGCAAGGCAAAATCCCCATGAAGGTAATTCTGGTTAACAATGTCCAGGATTTTAACCCCGGGATTTTTTAGTATATCATCTAAATCAGTGTAATCTTTAATGCCATAGCGTTTAGCAAACTCCCCCGCCCGGTGTTTATCACTACTAAAAACCCCAGCCAGCCTAAGCCCATTTACTTTTTTAATTGCTCTGGCATGCTCATTAGCAATACCCCCCGTCCCAATTAAAACAACATCCATAGCCATAAAAATCCTAAAAAACCAAGGTATATTAAGTTTTTCCATAACCCAAATAATATGAAAATCAGGGAATTCCTGCCATATCTTGTATTATTTTTAATAGCCCTTGCTATCCTCAGCCCAATATTCTCGCAAGGCTTCTTAACAAAATCAGACTCACCAGTCCACTTAGCAGAAGCAGAATACCTTGCAAATAACTTACTAAAACAGCATCACTGGATAAATGGCTGGTACCCTTATGAGTTTGCAGGCTTCCCAATCCAGCTTTATTCTTACCAATTAGGGCTAATTTTTTTATCTTTCTTAATCCTATTAGGAATCACGCCTTTTTTTGCATATAAGCTTTGCATACTTTTTGCCCTGTTCCTGCCAGCATCAGCAATTTACTATTTCCTTAAAAAGTATTTTAGCTATGTTCCAGCATTGGTCATCTCAATAGCATTCCTTCTCCAGAAAGACTACACCAAGCTCATCCTGGCCGGAATGTGGGCCAACCTTATCGCGCTTGCCTTGTTCATCTTGATTATAAAGCTCCTTATTGATTACAAGTTCATAATCACCAAAAGAAGGGCGTTAATCATGG
>DATDYH010000135.1:0-6815 GCA_035289045.1 Candidatus Nanoarchaeia archaeon | reverse complement strand
CATCCCAACAACAACAGTAAACCAATGGGTAGCAATGTTTGAGGCTTATAATTATCTTTTCATTAATGTTTTCATCCAGGGAAGCAAACAAGCTTTGGAAGGGCTGGAATTGAAGGTATAGGCTTAGCAGCCATGCAGGGCTTACCTCCTTGTGGTCTTAATTGCTAAGGTAACCAAAGCAGCAAAGAAAAGCGTTAATAACAGCACAGCAAGGCCTCCCTGAACAACTGAAAAAGTCTGGTCATAAAACAGAATTTTGTTAAGAATGTCTGCAGCTATGTTTCCTGGGAAATTGGAAGCTATAGAAGCAGGAACAGCCCCCATTCTTTCAATAGGCAGTATGAATCCTGAGAAAAAAAGCAGGAATATCAGTACAAATATTGAAACAAGCAATGTCAATGATTTATCCTTTATTAAGTAAGACAGGCTCATCCCAGCTAATATGTAAATGCTTGCTGAAATACCAACAACAAAAAGCACAAGCAGGATATTATGGACAAAAGGCAGCAGGAATAAAAAGTCACCAAGAAGAATCACAAAAATAAGCGGTATTAAAGTAATGAATAAAGCAGACAGAAAAATAGAAAAAAATGAAGGAAAAAAGACTCCCTTGACAATCATAACTCTTTTATTAGCAGGAGAATTAAGGTAGTTTATAGAGATGAAAGTTGAGGTTAGCAAAGCCAGGAACATAACAATAAGCAGCAATATTTTTGGAAAAATAACCTGGAAAGCCAACAAGGTTTCCCCTTTGATTAACAAGGCAATATCTTTTTTATCAGCATCTTTAAATCTCTCAGCAAGCCTGGCAGCTTCAGGCAGGTAAGTAGGCTTAAAATTCATCTGTATTGGGTCTGCAACACTTTCAGGGTCAATCCCCATCACACTATTAACATAATTCCCAAGCAAATCCAGATTATTTCTGACCTCTGTAATCCCGCCTTTACGGCTTTCTAATCCGGATTTAACATTGCTTAGCTGATTAACCCCGGAATCTATGCTTTGCAATGAATTAGCAGCTCCTGATTGCAGATTATAAAAGTTTGTTGATTCATCAGCAGCAGAATCAATCGCAGTCACAACAAGGCCATCATAAACATTAAACTCATTCTTAGCCTGCTTGGATTTGTCAGCAATAGTCATCCCATATTGGTTTGCAGGAGAAGGAAGGTACAATAAACTGCCAGCATAAACATCTATGGAATTAAGGTTGCTAACAACATTGCTTTTAGAAGTCCCCCGGCTATACTTCAGGTTGGCAAGCTTGGTATTGACATTTGAAAAAGCATTTCCCATTGAGGTTACAGAGCCTTTTGCACTATTAACTTGTAAATTGACAGCATTTATCCCGGAATCAATCTCGCTGCTATACGCGCTTAAAGACCTGTCAAGTATATCAAGTTCAGTTCTCGCATCCTGTATATACCCAGGCCCTTTTCCAGCTTCTTCAAGTATCTGCTCAGCAACCTGCTTTGTCTTCTCTTTTTTAATCCAGTCAACAGTTGTCTTAATCTGGTTAATCACCCCCCAGATTACAAGTGTTTTTGTATTGTCATAATGGACATCAAGGTGGTAAGCAAGGTCTTTTGTTATGTCAACACAAATATATTGCTTGTACTGCTTTAGCTCTTTTAAGCAGTCATCCAGGTTATCAAAATCCTTTGTTATTAAAACCCCGGACAAAGATTCCTTAAACTCGCCCAAATCAACCCCGCTTGCAGAAATAATCCCAATAGGCACCTTCTGCAGCCCGGCAGCACTAAATGAGGCAAAAAAGCTTGCAATAACCAGCAAAGGAAGCAGGATTAGCAATAAAACAGACTTCCAGTTTCTTATAAATTCCTTCAGGCTTGCAATAACCAAAGGCTTTGTTTTGCTGATTATCCCACCCCCATCTTCAGGAATAAGCTTTCCAGTGGGTCATTTCTTGTCCTGCCTGTTTTTTTCATCATTTCTTCATAACTATAATAACCCCCTTCAACAATAAACCCAATCTTTGTGCAGTTCTTCTTAATGTCATATAATGAATGGCTTGAAACAATGATAATCCTTCCCTGCTCAGCAAGGTACTTTATGGTTTTCCAGAGAAAATTCACCAAAGCAATATCCAGCCCTGCAAAAGGCTCATCTAAAATCAAAACTTTTGGGTCATGTATTAAAGCAACTATTAAATCAGCTCTTTTAGCCATTCCGCCAGAAAGCTCAATAATCCTCTTATTCCCTGCATTCTCAAGCCCCATTAGCTTAAGCAATAAGCTTATTCTTTGTTTAATCACTCTTTTTTTTAGCCCATAAATTCTCCCGAAAGTCATAATGTTTTCTTCAAGAGTGAGATAAGGGAATAAGGCATTTCCTTGTGAAGAATAGCCAACATTCTCCTTAAGGCTTGCTTCTTCACCATCAACTAAAAAGCTGACCTTTCCAATATCAAATTTCTTAACACCTAAAATTGAGTTCATCACAGTGCTTTTGCCAGAGCCAGAGCTTCCAATCAAGCCAAAAACATCACCTGATTTTAATGTAAAGCTGACATCCTTAACAGAGAATCCCTTGTAAGAGGTAATAAGGTCTTCAACCTTCAGCACATTAGCCATAAACAAAATAACATTCACGCATATAAAAATCTTCCTTAATCAAAAGGCCTGCACACATCATAAAAATCACATTCCCCAGAAGCATATTTGCATAATCTCCCAGGCTTCCTGCAGTAATCAGCTTTATCTCCTGTCTTGGTCCTCTCTCCCATCTCCCTGCATTCACTCTCAGCAAGACCTATTAAACTATCATCAACATCAATAAAGCTCTCTTTGCCATCAGCAAGAAACATAATTCCAACCTTGTCTGGCAGGCTTTTCTTGTTCTCCCTGTAAAGCAGGGCATAAATCCCAAGCTGCAGCTTATACTCTTCACTAATTTCATTTTTTCTTGAAGTCTTGTAATCAATAAGCACTATTTCATTCTTCTCATAAACAGCATCAATATATCCCTGGACATTGAAGCTTTCAGCTACCAGCTTTTGCTCTGTTAATGGCTTTAAAGCAAGAAAAGCATCCTTAACATCTTTATCACCCATCTCATTTTTCAGCCTTGCAATAAACACATTAAGCCAGTTATTAACCATGCCCATGCTTTCATAATAGTAATGCTCAGCAATCACCACATTATGGTTAAGCACCTGGTTTATCTTAGCAAGATTCTCTCTCCATAAAGAGTTAAACAGGTTCATGATTACAACCTTAAGCAAAATCTCATAATTTTCCTCATTTAACAGCTCAGGGTTTGTTTTAAAGAACTCTTCAATTGTTTTATGCACAACCCCCCCTCTGATTGTATAAATATTCTCCTTGCCAGGCAGCTTCTCAATATAAGCATAATAATATTTTCTTGGGCATTGCTTATACATATTAATTGAAGAAGGGCTTTCCAGTCTTGTCATGTTTCTGGTAAGGGCAAGCTATATAAAACTATTTCTATGCTCAAAACCTATGAACATAGGCCTGGACATAGATGGTGTATTGGCTGATTTTATAGGAGCATTCATCAGTTATCACAATCTTGTCTATGGGACAGATTTTTCTTACCACCAGTTTACCACCCTTCGTTTTGGCCCTGTAATCGGCACATCCCATGAAGAAGCAAACGCAAGAGTAACAGAGTTTAATCACTCCCCTTTTTTCAGGTTAATACTCCCAATACAAGGCTCCCAAAAAGCAGTAGAGGCATTATCCAGCAAAGCCAGAGTAATAGTCATCACCTCAAGGCCATCAGCTCTTGAGCATGAAACAAGAAAGTGGCTGGGAAGACATTTTCCAGAATGTAAAGAAATCTACTTTGCTAAAAACCACATAACATCAGATAACCAAGGCCTTAAGCCAAAAGAACAGCTCTGTCTGGATAATCAAATTAGTCTAATGATTGAAGATGATTTAGAGCATGCAGAACTCTGTCATAAAGCAGGAATCAAGGTTTATCTCTTAGACCAGCCATGGAATCAGGAAACAATCCAGGGAGCAATAAGAGCCAAAGACTGGGAAGAGCTGTCAAAGCTGCTTAATAACCAGTAATCAAATGGATTAAAGTAAGAGATAAATACAAAAAAATAAAAGTTATTTATTCAAAATCCCATAAATATTCCTGAAGAAGAAAACTGCATTATCCACAGATTCTCCTGCAGGTTCAAGGTTTGCCTGAGGCAGTCTTTGGTATGTAAAATGCCCTCTCTTGCTCTTCTCTAGTCTAAAAATCTCTAATAAAGTATCAGCTCTCACAATCATCTTCTTGTAAATTTTTAACAGCTCTATATCTATTTTCCCTTCTTTAACCAGGCTTTCAAATTCATTTAAGGTTTTCTTATGAATCTCAGGCATCTTAACATCTATTTTTTCTTTAAGCAAAACAGCCCTTGCAGAATAAAATATGCAGTAATAAGCATGAGAAATCACCGCACTATAAAATGTATGCTCAGGAGTCAGGCTTAATCCATTTTTTATTCCGTCATTCCCAGACAGGTCTAACAAAGCCTTAGCTAAGTCTCTTTAATTCTCAGCTCTTTGCATTCTCAGCTCTTTGCAAAAACAGCTTAACCCCTGAATCCATTTTTTTCAGCCTCTTTTACTAGTTCATAAAATTGGTCACCACCCCAGATGATTAAATGGTTTTTATAGGCTTCTTTTCCAAGATTTTCTTCTTCTCTTAAAAGCATCTCTTTAAGCTCATCTTTGCCAATAATAGAGTAGTCCACTTTTGGCATCCCCTTCCTCACAACATTCTCTATATATGGCTTTATTTTCTTTCCAGCATCAGCATCCTCAACAATAAAAGCAACATCTAAATCAGAGCCAGCCTTATTTTTTCCAGAAGCATAGCTCCCAAAAATCATCATTATAAAGAATGGAGTTATCTTCTTAACCCTGCCCAATAGCTCTAATACCAGGCCATACGGAATCTCCCTATTTTTTCCCTTATTTCCGTTAATATGAACCTCAGAAAAGTCTAATGTTTTAAAATAAGCCAAAAGCAGCGAGCTGTTTAAATTTGCCTTATACAAATAGCTGTTGTTTATCTTTCTTCTAAGCAGCACATCATAGCCAATAAACTTTTTCAGGACATTAAACACCCAGTTTCTTGAGCCCTTTCCTGAAAACTTCATAATCTCATTAAAAGTCAGCTCCCTGACTAAGTTCCTCCTGAATACATCCAGAATCTCAAGCTCAGCCTTTATTATCATTTTAAGGAATAAACATTCCTAAAATAAGGAGATTTATAAAACTTCCCTTCATAAAAACCAAGCATCTACCACCCATTTCTAATGTTATAAGAGAAAAGCTTATATATTAGTTAGTATGCATCACTTATAACCAAATAAAAAAGTGATGTAAGATGGAAATCCAGGATATTGCAAAACAGCTAAAAGGGCTGCAGACCGTTTCCAGCATAGCCAGAAAGCTTAATGTCAGCAGGAGAACAGCTATAAACTATGCCTGGAAATTAAGAAAAGAAGGCTATCTGGCTAATTTGTATGGCGGAAAGGTTAAGATATATAGAGTAAGCCCATTAATAAGAAAGAAGAAAGGCTATAGTTTCTATGAGCTTCTTAACAAGCAATCAAAAGTTAAGCTAAACGTAAGCGAGGAATACATAATTCACTCTAAGCAAGAGCCAAGCATTGAAGAGCTATTGGCAAGGGCTGTTTCTACTCGCAATTTTAGAGTTGTTCTTGCTTCTTTAGGATTGTTTAACAAAGTTAAAGATTGGTCTAGGCTAAAGCTCTTTGCAGGAAAATATGCTATAGAAAGAAAAATCGGGGCATTATATGACCTTGCAAGGGAAACAATAAAAGTAAGGAGGATGGATGAAAGGACCAGGCAGGGCTTGCTTAAAGGCAGCGGCAAAGGTTTCATAATCAACAACCTAAGGACAAAAGATTTCACTAATCTTGAAAAGAGATGGCAGGTTTACATCCCTTTTAACAAGGCTGATTTGGAGGTTTACAAAGCATGATAACCTTTGATGAGCAGCTGGAGTTTTTTAAGCTGATTGGAGGAGAATTAAAAGAAAAGGCTGAATGCTGTGTTATTGGGGGGTCAGCCATGATGTTTTACAATGCTAAAGCAGAAACAAAAGATGTTGACCTTGTTTTCATGGAGCAGGGCAGCTTAGACAGGGTTAAGCAAGCATTGCATAACCTTGGCTTTGAAGATAAGAAAGAGTCCATTGTAATCTTTAAAAGGTATGAATCAGCAAAAACCAAGCCAGTAATGATGGTTAAAGGAGAAGAAAGATTTGACCTGTTTTTAAAAGAGGTCATCACTTTTAAGATGTCTGATGCTGTTATGGAAAGAGTTAAGGAAGCCCATGAATTTGATAACCTGATTGTTAAAGTTGCAAGCCCTGAGGACATTATTCTATTGAAATGTGCCACTGAAAGAGCAAAAGACAGGGATGATGCTTCAAGCTTAATAAAACTATTCAATATCAACTGGGAGACTATTATTAATGAAAGCATCTACCAGTCAACAGCCACCCCTTATTTATTTCCCGTATTCCTCTTTGATTTTTTATATGAGTTAAAAGAAGACTTAAAAGCAGACATTCCAAAGGAGGTTCTATTCAGAATAAGAAAGCTCAGCGAGGAGCTGATGATTAAAAAGATGAAAAGCAGAAAAGGAAATAAGGTTAACAAGAAGAAAATAAAAAATCCTACACCTTAACTACATTAACTCTTTCAGCCTTGCCAACCCCTTTGTCTTTAATTCTTCTGTATAGCCCATCACTAAGGTCTATACTTGGCAATCTTAATTCTTTAAAATCAGCAA
>DATDYH010000134.1:0-13507 GCA_035289045.1 Candidatus Nanoarchaeia archaeon | reverse complement strand
TTAGCAGCAATGCAAACATTAAAGCAGAATAAAATATCAACATACGCTTTCATAGGCCCAATCTTTCCCCATATAACAAACCTCTCAGAAATGTTCCCCACATTCAAAAAATTAAAAGCAAGCTATGTTTTCTGCGAAAACCTCAATCATAAAGCAGGCAACTGGCAAGAGGTCTTCCAGATTATCAAAACCCACTACCCTTTGTTAATAAAAGACTATCAAAAAATCTTCCTAAAAAAAAGCAATTACTGGAACAAGGTTGAATCAGGAATCAAAGAGCTGTCAAAGCAATACAATCTAACAGCAAGGGTTTATTTTCATCACTAAACCAAAAATAAATAATTTTTTAAATACAAAAATCAAGTAAAAAAGATGGAAATGGAAACCTTACAGGTTAAAAGAACAGATTTTGGCAAAATCCTGGAAACAGCTGAAGTTCTCATTACAGAAGTAGAAAAAGCCCTATCCCAGGAAGAAATAGTAAAAAAGAGGCTAGCAGATGTAAAAGAGGGAAGAATAGAAGGGAAAACAGAAAAAGAACTTGATGACTACCTCAAAAAAAGAGGGTTTAAAATTGGCTGATTGGGAAATAAAAGAGCATCCCGACTTCTTTAAAGACTTAGATAAAATAGGCAAAAAAGAGCTTGAAATCTTCTTCAAGAAAAAGAACAAAATCAAAGAAAACCCAATAAGAGAAAAACATCTTAGCGGAGGGGTGAATTGTTACAGAGAGCCAATAACCAAAAAGATAAGACTCATTTATTTCCTGGAAGAAAAGACAATCTGGTTATTAACAATAGGTCCCCACGACAAGTCTTATGAAGCTTTCAGAAAAAGATTATACTCATTAAGAATAAAATATAATCTCCAATGTTAACATTCTGTTTTTTCTTTCCCGAGGGTTTCTTTCGCTAATCTTTCCCAAAAGAAAGATGGCGCACCAAGCTTGCATAAGCAAACTTTGTGTTTACAAAAAAGAAAGGCTCAGTCAAACTCCCCGGTAGCCCTTCTAATCAATCCCCCGCCAATAAGCCCAATAACAAATATGGCTAATCCAGCAATAATAATCTCCAGCCAGTCAACAAGCATCAAAGGCACAACCCCAAAATAGCTGTTAAGCGGAGTATACAAAATCAGGGCCTGCAGCCCAATGCTTAACCCAACAGCTCCAAGCAAATACTTGTTGGAAAACACCCCAAGCTTATACTGGCTTCTTATGATTTGCAGCCTGACCATCTCAAACACAACCAGGGCAGTAAACGCAACTGTCTGTGCCTTAATAGCAGTCTCCAGGTTATACCAAAACAAAGCAAGCACCGCAATTGTCAGCAGCACGCCAATGAAAATAATATTCCACCCAAGATTCCTTGAAATAATGCTTTCATTAGGATTTCTTGGCTTTCTCTCCATTATGTTCTTCATCACAGGGTCAACGCCCAAAGCAAGTGCAGGCAGCCCGTCAGTAACTAAATTAATCCATAATAAATGAATCGCAATAAAAGGAATAACAATCTCCCCATTATGCTTAAACCCAATTAAAATAGCAAAAAATATTATCAGCACTTCAGCTAAATTACAGCTTAATAAATAATTAATAAACTTCTTTATATTGTCAAATATCCCTCTTCCCTCTTCAATAGCAGCAACCATGGAAGCAAAATTATCATCTCTCAAGACCATATCACAAGCCTCTTTGGCAACATCTGTCCCACTTCCAACAGCAATCCCAATATCAGCCTTCTTCAAAGCAGGCGCATCATTCACCCCATCACCAGTCATCGCAACAATATGCCCGTAGCTTTTCAATCCTTCAAGAATCTTAACCTTATGCCCGGGGTTAACTCTTGCAAAAATATTCACTTTTTTAATTCTCTCCCTAAAAGCTTCTTTGTCAAGCCTGTCAATCTCCTCTCCAGTTAAGCTGCTTCCTTCAATTCCAATATTCCTGGCAATAGCTTCAGCAGTTAATCTATGATCCCCGGTTATCATCACAACTCTAATGCCAGCTCTCTTACATGTTTCAATAGCATCCTTAACCTCAGCTCTCTCAGGGTCAATCATCCCCATTAACCCAAGGAATACCAGCTGCTTGTCATCTCCTTCCTTGCTAAAGCCAAATCCAAGGACTCTTAAAGCAGCACCAGCCATCCCTTCATTAACCATTAATAAATGCTCCCTCTCCCCAGCAGTCATAGCCTTATACCTGCCATCACAATAAACATACCTGCATTTTTTAATCAAAATTTCAGGCGCAGCCTTTACAAACAAATACTCTCTCCTCCCAAGGATATTATAAGTGCTCATGCTTTTGCTCTCAGAAGTAAATGGCACCTCCTTAACCCTTTGGTAATCCTCATTCATCCCGGCTTTCTTGGCAGCAACTAACAAGGCAATCTCAGTAGGGTCCCCGCGAACAGCCCCATCATCATTAAGCGCAGCATTATTGCAAAGCTTCCCGCAAAGCAGCAGCATATCCAGTCCCTTAACATCTGCTTTTCTTCCACCTGAAAAAAACTCTCCCTTAACACCATACCCTTCCCCAGCAACCTCAAAGAACATCTCATTAGCAAATATTTTTTTAACAGTCATCTGGTTCTTAGTCAATGTTCCTGTTTTATCAGCACATATCAAAGTTGTGCTTCCCAAGGTTTCAACAGAATTCAGCCTTCTCACCAGCACATTCCTCTTAAGCATCTTCTGCACTCCTAAAGCAAGCGTAATCGTTACAATTGCAGGCAGCCCTTCAGGTATGGCAGCAACAGCCAGGCTTATAGCAACAAGCATGCCATCAAAAACCTCATGCCCTCTAAAAACAAAAATCCCGAAAATCACCACAATCAAAACAGCAACCGCAGCACTAATCTTCATCCCCAGCCCGCTAAGCTTGTTCTCAAGTGGTATTTTCTTTTCTCCCCTTTCCTGCAGCAGCTTTGCAATCCCACCCATCTCAGTCCTCATTCCAGTGGCAACAACAACAGCCTTCCCTCTTCCCCCAACAATTGAGGTTCCTGCAAAAAGCATGTTCTTCCTGTCAGCAATCTCTTTCACCCCTTCCAGCACACAAGCTTTTTTCTCAACAGGTGTGCTCTCTCCAGTCAATAAGCTCTCATCAGCCCTTACCTCCACGCCTTCAAGCAAATAGCAGTCAGCAACAACTTTTTTCCCATCTTCAAAAATAACTATGTCCCCTGCAACAACATCAGCAGCAGCAATATCCACAATCCTCCCATCTCTCAGGACACTTGCATCAGGGCTTGATAATTTGTTCAGCAGCTCAATTGACTTCTCAGCCCTGTATTCCTGTATAAACCCAAGCACAGCATTTAAAACAATTATCGCCCCGATAATAACTCCATCAACCCACCCCCCAATAACCAGGCTTAATAACATAGCAGCAATCATCACATAAACAATAAAGCTCTTAAACTGCCTTAAAAAAATCTTAAAGCCCTCTAGTTTTCTTGTCCTCTCAAGGACATTCTTCCCATCTCTTAACAGCCTTTCATTAGCCTCTTCATTTGTCAGCCCTTTTAACGAGCCATTAACAGCCTCAAGCACCTTTTCAGCACTCAGGTTATAAATAGTATCCATAATAAAGCTAAGTAAAAACTCTATTTAAACTTTCTTAAAGCAAGTAAGCCTTAAGCTTTCTCTTATATTTGTCTAAATCCAGAACATGGTATTTCCTGCTCACAAAGCCTATGATAATAAAAGTTAACCCAAAAACACCAGCATACAATAAAATCCTGATGAACATTGCCAGGAAAAATCCCGCAGGAAACATCCTGACAAGGTTGCTCTCTCCAGGCAGCAGCCAAAGGCGATTATCAAAAGCAATTAAGTGAAAGCCAGTAAACAGCCAGTTAAAATCCAAAACAGTAATCAAAACCAGTACCACTATAACCCCCAATGCAACGCTTCCTGAGCCAATCAGCACACTAGCAACAGCCTTATCATCATAAATCATAAGAAAATACACCAGCATCAGGCAGCCAAGCCCGGCAACAATATAAAACAGTCCCAGAACATTCCCTATAATCCCTTTAACATCCTCCAAATGCATCTTCTCCTTTTCATTAAACAAGCCAGTAGCAAGCTCATTATCCCCATTAAAATAGCCAATAAGCTCTCCCTTGACACTATCAACTTTTTCCCCTCCAAACACATCATACACATTATTAACCTCAAACTGCTTCTTGTAAAAGCCATTATCAAAAAAGGCAATATAAAAGCTGAATAAAAAAATAAACAAAAACATGCACACAAAAAAAAGTATTTTAAGTAATTTCATCATCATTTAATAATCTTACTTAAATAAAAGCTTTACTCAATTGCTATCCAGGCAATTCGCACCCAGAAACTCTTGCCAGGTTTTCCATACTCTGAAACCCCCTTATCTGTTCCCCATCAGGAGTTATCCATGTAGGATAGCCAGTTATTCCTTTCGCATCACATTCCTCTGGCTTGGCATTCTCCCCCTCTTCATCGCACTCAACATAGTTAATGTATTTATAAGACCCCCCAAAAGCCAGTTTCTGCCTCTCGCAATTCCCGCACCAGTAAGTCCCATATTCAGTAAACCCTTTCGCAGTCAGGCACTTGGCAAGCTCATCATATTTATCTTTTTTAAATGCATTAATCACCACAGAAGCAGCAATAATTAACAGCAGAACCCCTATAATCCCGAAAATTATCACCCAGTTAACTCTTCCCTTATCCATCGGTATAAGGAAAAAATTTCAATTTATAAATCTAACCTAAAAACTTATATACCCTCCCATCCACAAGATCAGCATGCCCTTGTACACAATAATCAACAACTTTCTCATCAGGCACATCCCTGAAATAACATTCTCATTCGTCAGCTTAATCTACATCTTTTTCTGGCGGTATTTTTTCCTTCTTGTTGAACGGGCTGCAGAAGGCGCAACCTCAGCATTATTCTCCAATCATCCAAACTGGAAATCTGTGCTAAAATTCGCAGATTCTTTCATGGTTTTTATCCTGACAGCACTCCTCCTGATTCCATTAATAAAAATCCTTCTTGAAAAATATCTTGAGCCAAGATTAAGCACCCCTTACTTAACATGGATTGTCTTAGGAGCAGTCATAATTTCTTACATTTATTACATGCTGGTTTACAGCAAGCACCTCCATGATAAATAGCCAAACCCAAGCTTTTTAAATCCCCAGCCCCTACCATAATCATGGCAGAACTCGTAGCTTGCTTATCAACAGGAAAAGGCACCTGGGGCCATGTTTCTCATCTAATTGAAAAAGGAGAGTTCTCAAAAGTATTCTTAATCACAAATGATTTTGGCAAGGAAAAGTTCACCCCAGATAGCAAAACAGAACTAATCGTAATCAACCAGCAGCAGGGCTTAAAAGAAATGCGTGATGAAATCTACGAAAAGCTAAAAGCAAAGCTCAATAAAGACGAAGCAGAGGTTGCATTAAATTTTGTCTCAGGAGAAGGTAGGGAGCACATGGCTCTCCTCTCAGCACTGCTAAAGCTGGGTGTTGGCATCAGGCAGGTAGCATTGACAAAAGATGGGATAGAAGAAATATAATGCTCAGGGGGTACAAGGGGACAGAGTCCTTTGTGTAGAAAAAATATAATAACTATTACAACAACAATCTTTATATTCCATTAACCCCCCAGTAATATGGGTGTGTTTGACAAAATTCTCAAAGACAATGGAAGGTATTCCTGGTTAAGGGGTATGGAATTAGACAGGTACTACCCGAGACTAAGATTGGCTTTTGAATATCAAGGAGAGCAGCATTTTGAAGATAAAAAGTTTTTTAAGATAGATCTTAAAGAGATACAAAAAAGAGATGAGATAAAAAGAGAGATATGTAATAATAGAAGTATAATCTTGGTAGAAATCTCATATCGAGAAAAACTTAGCGAACAATTGATTTTAGCCAAACTTAAAGAGAAAGGAAGTGTTACCAATCAGAGAGCACTATAAAACGAAAGTAATAAAAATGTGTAGGAGATAAAAAAAGGATGGCTGGGTTATTCAATACAATTCTAAAGGATAACGAATCTTTGTTCATGAATGAACTGGCTCTGGATTATGGGTTCATTCCAAAGGTTATACCCTTTCGTGAAAATCAGCAGCAATACATAGCCTCGTGCATCAAGCCCCTGTTTAACAGCCATTCAGGCAAAAACCTCTTAATCACCGGCTCCCCAGGTATAGGAAAAACATTAGCAGCAAGGTATGTCCTGAAGCAATTAGAAGATGAAACAGGGGAAATCATCCCATTATACATTAACTGCTGGAAAAAAAACACAAACTATAAAGCCCTTGTAGAAATCTGCAACCTCCTCAATATAAAATTTATCCTAAGCCTGACAACAGACCAGCTGGCAAAAAGAGTCTCTCAGGCATTAAGCAGAAAGCCTGTAGTCCTTTGTTTAGATGAAATAGACAAGCTTGAAAACCAAGACCTCTTATACACTTTAACAGAAGACATCCAGAAAAAAACAATTCTCTTAATCACAAATGAAGTAAACTGGCTTTCAAAGCTGGACCCAAGAGTCAGCTCAAGGCTCTCCCCGGAAATGTTAGCATTCAAGCCATATTCCCAAAAAGAGGTTTATGAAATCTTAAAACAAAGAATTGAGTACGCATTCTATCCAAAAGTTTTTGACATAGCCAACTTAGACAAGATAGCAGAGCTTTCCTTCCACTCAAAAGACATCAGGGCAGGGATTTACTTATTGAAAGAATCAGGATTAATAGCAGAAGAGCAATCTTCCAGAATAATCACCCAGGAGCATATTAACCAAGCAGTCTCCAAATTCCAGGAATTCCAAATCAGGAATAAGCAGGACTTACCAGACCCCACCCAGGACTTATTGGAATTCATCAAAACCAACCAGAACAAAGCTTCTCAGGAATTATACAATCTCTACTCCCCAAAAACCTCCTATAAAACTTTTCATAGAAGGCTGCAGGAAATGGAAAAAGCAGGCTTAATCAAATTAGAATTAAAGCAGGATGGCCCTGGCAAAGCAACAATAGTAAAACTCTCCATAAACCCTGAAAACAAGACCCTGGACAGCTATTAAGCTAGCAGTATAATCTATATTTTCTAAAGTGTATTTCAAAAACAATAAAACTCTGAAAGAATTTTTGTGTCTCAAAAATATATCTTACAAGATATATTTTCAAAACAACGGACAAGAGACAACCACGCGGGTCTGATTTATAAACAAACTTGAATTATTAAAGTTTGGAGGTGGTTGACATGCAAACCCAAGCTCAAAAAAACCAAGAAAAAATCCCCTGGAGCAAGTTCTCCGGGTATCGTTATTGCCAGCCAGCTGACATGCCATGTCAGGCAGCTGAGATGCTAAGCCTTGCCTTAAGGCAGCTGCCATTGCAAGGCTATGAAAAAAGAGCCTTCAGCACACCAAGATACATTCATGGATTAAAATAGTCCAGGGCTCCAAAAGAGCCCTCTTTTTCTCCTAAAAAGAGGTTAACATGCTAAGCCAAGAACAAATATTAGAAAACCCAGCAAGCCAAAAAGCTTATAGAGAGATTATCATAGATACTAAATTACTAGCTAAAATGGCAACAACTCATAAGATTATTCTAGGTGATGCCCTAAAAGTTCTAAAAAGTATTCCCTCCGAATCCATAGACTTAGTTTTTGCCGATCCCCCCTATAATATGTCCAAGAAAAACGGGTTAGGTTGGAAATACAGCAAGCATATAACCATGCAGGAAGAATGGGATATGTTTTCAAAGGATGACTATTTTAAGTTCAACCAAGAATGGCTTAATGAAGCATTAAGAACCCTAAAACATGGTGGAAGTTTATGGGTATGTGGCTCTTTCCATAACATCTACCAGGTAGGATTCATCCTTCAGCAGATGAAAGATGTTAAGATTAATAACAGCATAGTCTGGTTTAAGCCAAATGCCCAGCCCAATATTACTTGCAGAATGTTTACTGAAAGCACAGAGCATTTAATCTGGGCATCAAAAAATGGCAATGGCAAAAAGTGGAAGTTTAACTATAAGTGGACTAAAGACGATATTACTGACGAGATTAACCCAAAAGGAAAACAAACAAGAAATGTTTGGTGGATTCCATTAACTCCAAAAAGTGAAAAATGGGCGGGCTCACATCCGACCCAAAAACCATTTGAACTGCTAAAAAGAATTATTCTATCCTGCACAAATAGTGGAGACACAGTCTTAGACCCATTCCTCGGCTCTGGCACAACATCAATAGTTGCAAAACATTATGACAGAAATTCCATCGGGATTGAAATAAACAAAAAGTATATGGACATCATTAAAAAAAGGCTACAAGGAGAGCAAAAAACCCTAAGCAGTAAAGAACCAGAGATAATTTTTGAAGAATTTAACCAATAATTATCTCTTCCTAATTTGTGTTGCTTTACTCACAATAACAAATACCTCTTTTTCCTTAATCATCGCGTCAATCAACCCCTTAAACACTTTCGCAGGTTTTTCTGGTGGGGTGTTTTTCTCCATTTTTATCATAAGCTCAATAAGATGCCCAATAAACTCGACTTTATATTCGCCATAATTATCTAATTCTTTAAATGGTTTTAACTCCTCAGCAAGATTCTCTTTGAGAATACAATTATTTCTATCCTCTTCACTTTTAAATGCTTCTGCTTTATCATACATATTCCTGAGGTATTCCATAAATTTAAGCGCAAGTTCTCTATTATGCTCTTTTTTGATTAATAAATCAATAACCCAGTGAATATGCTTGGGAGTCCTTAACCTCTTTCCTTCTTCCCGATATTTAATAACGATATCATGCTCAGGTATATATCCCCTATCTCCAGCAAAAACGCCAATAGCCGTCCCATTTGAAAGCTCAATATTCCTTATAGATTTATGTTCTTTGCCGTTTCTTCTGAATCTCATAAGGGTGCTAAAAATAAAACAATATTTAAATAGATCCATTTCAACAAAGATTAAGCGGTAAACAAAAATGGGAGCAGATTTAGTTTTCTCCGGATTCTGGATTAAAGAAAAATCAGATTTAAAGGCAGTAGAGCAAAACATGTTAAAAGAAGTAAATAAAATAAAAAATGTCAAACAATTTGCAAGTTTACAAGAAAATTATCTAGCAGAAGGAAAAGTGTCCCTTTCAGAACTAAAAAGAATTTCTGTAAAAATTATCAAAAAAGTATTCGCAAACTTAGAATCCAGAGATGTATCTTCTGTCAAGCACAGAGATGAGAGATTTTATCTCAGTGGTGGATTAAGTTGGGGGGATAATCCAACAAATAGTTACGCCTTATTTGACAATTTTCTTTATCTGCCAGAGAGGGTATTACAAGCAGGTGGAATAAACATCCAACCCTTGCTAAACCTTTAAATACTCCTTCTTATTTTGCTGCTTATGGACCCGCCAAAATGCCAAAGCTGTGGCATGCCCATGAGCAAAGGATTTTTTGGAACAAACTCAGATAGTTCAGGCAATAAAGACTACTGCAAGTTCTGCTATAAAAAAGGTGCATTCACAGAACCAAACCTGACAATGAGCCAGATGATTGAAAACGCAACAGACCACATGGTTACTCATCTTCTTTATCCTCATGTAAAAGCAAAAGACCTTGCTAAAAAAACAATTCCAGCATTAAAGCGCTGGAAATTCTCAACACTTGACCAATTAAGGCAGGAAGCAAAGCAGCAATCAGTGCAAAAAAAGTCACTCTAATTTCTTCGCATTCTTCCAAAGAATATCAAAATAACTCTTATACGCTTTTGCAGCAGCATCATTCTCAATCAAAATCCCCTCAGGTTCATCAGTCCAGATTAAAATTGCGATTTTATCCCCATAAATATTAGTAACTGCAGGGCTTTCAGCAATATTCGGCAAATACTTATACTCTGTAGTCTTAGTATCCAACTCCTTTCTCCCTTTTCTGATAATCAATTGGGTATGAAGTTTATTCTCTTTTTTCAATCTGTCAAATTGCAGGGCAAATTCAGGCATTCTCTCAGAAAATTGCCCTTCACTCCCAAAAACAAAATTATCTTTTCCTTCTCTTGCAATATCCAAAAAAATAGCTTTCACCCCTTTAATACCTTTAAACAGCCTAACCTGTCCTTCAACCTTAGCAGCTTTATGGCTTAAATGCAGTTCAGGAAGAATCTCCTTCACATCTTCCTCCTGCTCTCTCAAATAATCCAGCAGCCTTTTAGGCCCAGTAGCCTGAAACCATTTTACCTTACCAATAGAAACATGGCTCACCATCCCTTTTTCAAGCAATAGCTTCAAGGCATTATAGCAACTGCTTCTATCAATGTGGGCAAGTTTTGCTATTTTCCCAGCCTTAGTGCTTCCATGACTATTCAAAGTCAGGTACACTTTAATCTCATTCGGGCTAAAGCCTAAGTTTTCTAAAACTTTTTCAACCTGCATTATAGCTCCTGATTTTTAAATCGCCCTTCATATTTTGCGTTCCCTTTGCAAGTCTGCAAAACAAGCTGGCAAATCCTTACACCCGATTTAAGCACAATCTTATGGTTTCCTACATTATAGATTTCCAAGACCTGCTTATTAGATATTCCAGGAGAGATGAAAGGAGCTGTAATATGGCTCATCAAACCTATCCTTGCAAATCTCGATCTTGAATTTAACCATCCACAGATATTTCCAGGCAAAGTAATCCTCTCTTGAGTAATCCCTAAAACCAATTCACCAGGTTTCAGAAAATATCCTTTTCCAATATCCACAATCTTGGTATAAACCTTATAATCTAATTCTGGGGTTAAAATAACATCGGGATTTTTCTTAAATACCCTAATTTTGCTACCTAAACTCAAGTCAATTGAAGCAGGCCCAATACTATTCTTGTCAAGAGGCTCAATCTTTATTCTCCTCTCCCTGATTTCTTTCAAGATTTCATTTCTTGTTAATATCATATGCCTAATAAAGGTACTCTCATATTTAAGAATTTTCTTTTGTTGTAGATTTTTCCACAACTAAGATTCTAATATCTTTTGTTTTTATAGCTTACCTCAGTATTCTAGTCAGCCCCTGCTTATGGTCTTTAGTGCTCGCTTGTCTGCTGATGTGAATCTCTCCTGGCTGCATGCTTCCGTTCTTCTGTGCTCTTTGGTAGCAAAGTATTGCAAGCTGTTGTCTTGCTCTTACAAATTTCCTGCCTTGGTCTCTCGTATCAAAAGGTTCTCTTCTTGAGTGATTTTGTAGGGTAAATTTCTGTGGAGTGTAAAAAGCTGCTGTAATCCCCCCAAGTTCCCTGTCAAGAGCCTCTACAGCATCTGCTAGAGAGATTTTTCCGTAGAGGCATTGTTGGTAGATTTGTTTTAGTCCCGTTTTACCTTCCATCTTCCAGTGTTCCTTGCAGTTCCTTGATGTTCTGTTCTTGATTCATTTTTGGTACCTCCTTACAAATCTGCGATTCTCGGAGTTTTTCAATACTTGTTGTAGAATATTCTTCAACAGAATGTTATATACTCCCCCCAGTGCAGAATTCATAAGAGCACGACACGATGATGCAAAACTAGGAGGAAAAGAACATGAGCGAGAAACCAATAACCTACATAGCAAGCTACAGGGAAATCCTTAGGAACTCAACTTTGAAAGTGGGAGAATTAGGAGAATTGGGCGTTCTCAACGAAGGCTCAGAGCGCGATGTTGTAATCAGTAGGTGGGGAATAGTATCTGGTAGTCCCCCATATAATCCATGGAAAATGAACCCTTTTGAAGGATTTCCATGGGATAACTACGGAGAATGGGAAGCGTGGGAAGCTGTGAACCAAACAAAACCAAGTGTTTGGAGAGATCTCCATGAATATGGGCCAAGAGTTGATGAAGCTTATATATACTTAGGAAAAAAACCAAGTATTGAGCTAGGAAGTCTAATTATTGACTCTTTGAAAAGAAAGAACCCCTCTTCATCCATTACCCTTATCTCATGCCAATGCAATGTGCGTGAAAAGGAAGATTGGTTAAGAGAAAAAGAGAGAGATCTTCCCACCAAAATATTGTGGGCACCTCTCGGCTTCTGCGATTTCGCCACGAGTGCATTAGAAGTCATTGCAGAGAGAAGGTATAACCAAGAAGGGATGCAATTAACTCCTGTGAAAGCATTAGGTAGCATCTATTGCAGAACCCTTAGAGAATATCCAAAATGAAATCAGAGGCTGAAAAAAGAAATCAAATGACTGAAACAGATGTGAAGCCAGAAAAGGGGGCAATCGCCACCACCTTTTTCTTTTTCCCAAAATAATATAAACCCCCATTCCATAAAATATCTATGAAACTCCTCGCCTTTACAGACACTCATTCACAAATGAAGCTCTTGGATAAAGCCCTAAGCAAGGCAAAAAAGCACAACCCTGATATCATAGTATGTGCAGGCGACATTGCTGATTATGAAAGAGACCTGGAAATCATGATTAGAAAATTAAAGCAGACAAAAATCCTGACATTCATCATTCAGGGCAACCATGAATCAATAGAAAAAATGCAAAAGCTATGCACAGGCAATGTAATCTTCCTGCATAAACGAACATACACAATAGGCAGTTACACTTTTTTTGGCTACGGCGGTGGCGGTTTTAACCAAGAAGACAAAAAGCTTGAATCTCTTATCCCAAAAGTAAAGCAGGCATCAAAGGAGAATCTCATTTTCATCACCCATATGCCCCCTCACAACACAAAGCTTGATTATCTTCCAATAAGCAAAGGGCATGCAGGCTCCCTCTCAGCAGCAAGATTAATCAAGGCATTAAAGCCCATGCTGGTCATAACAGGCCATTTACATGAAAATTTTTATAAAAAAGATTCATTAGGCTCTTCTTATCTCATCAACCCAGGCCCAGAAGGGGCTATATTAGAATTCTAATTTCCTTCCCTTAAAGTCCTTTCTCATCACCAACACAACCCTGCTCTCTTCTTTCTCATCAACAATCTTCCATCCGGTTAACCTGCAAATCTCATGAGCAAAATCAACAATCTCATTATGCAATGGCATCTGCTCATATCTCATCCTGTATTTTGAATCCCCAACACCCATCGCAGCTTTAATCTCCAGAAACTTAAAATCAACATTCTTTAAAATCCCTGCATATCTATTAGCATTAACCATATTCATCTCTTTTGCCAATGTCAGCCTGACAACCCCTCTTTTAAATTCTCCAAGCAAGCCTAAAGACTTAATAATCCTCTCCCACCCATCCTTAATCAAAGGCTTGCAGCATTTTTCATAAACCTCTTTGTCAGGCGCAGGCAGGGTAATATACATCTGGGTAGGCTGGTGCTTTACAAGTTTCTTCACCATCTCAGGCATGGTTCCGTTGCTGACAATAAAACAGCTCATCCCTCTCCCAAGAATCTCATCAACAAGTTCAGGCAGCTTAGGATACAAGCAAGTCTCCCCAGTCAGGCTTAAAGCAATATGCAAAGGTTTCATTGACTCATCAAGCTTTTTTCTATCCACATTTTCACTGCCATAAAATCCATA
>DATDYH010000133.1:0-2942 GCA_035289045.1 Candidatus Nanoarchaeia archaeon | reverse complement strand
CAGAAGAAAACTTTTACTATTTATGTTGATACTGGAAAAGAGGATTACAAGCAGGACCATAGAGTTTATGCTAACCTGGTTGTTGATGAGCCTGAGGTTTGCGTGTATAATTCAAAGGAGATTAGGTTTAAGAAAGGGAATTATACGCCTGCAACAATTCCGCCTGCTATTGGGGTGTGCGTTGCTGGACAGACACAGGCTTGTGGGAGTGATATTGGGGTGTGCAAGAAAGGGGTGCAGAGTTGTGTTAATTGTGCCTGGGGGAGCTGTGCTGGAGAGGTTAAAGGGGTGAGAGAGGTTTGCGGTGATGAACTTGATAATGACTGCAATGGAAGGATTGACTGCGAGGATAGTTATTGCAGCAATAGTGCTGGCTGCAAAACTGATACAACAGGCAGCGAGGATGGGGACCAGGATGGGCTGCCTGACAGGTGGGAGGAGAGGTATTTTGATGATGTTGAGTTTTACACAAGTGATGATGACCCGGATAATGATGGGTTTACAAACATACAGGAGTATGTTAGCGGGACTGACCCGAATGATGGGGAGAGCAAGCCCGAGAGCGGGATTGTGAAGACTTTGCTTGTTATTCTTGGGGCCTTGGTTGTTGTTGGGATTTTAATCTTTATTATTTTAAAATATGCGAAGAAGCCTGAAGAGGGTAAGATGAGGACGCCTAAAAAGGCTGAGGCTTCTTCAGGGGCGAGTGATGAGAGCCTGAAGAAGATGGAGGAGTATATAAAAAATTCTTTTGATAAGGGATATACGCAGCAGCAGATAAAGACTGCCCTGGCTATTAAAGGGTGGAATAAAGCTGAGATTGAAACAGGGTTTAAGAAAGTTAAATAGGCTTATTAGCTTTATAATGAGAGAGCAAATAAAACACCCAATATTGCTTCAATAATTGCGAAGATTAATAATAAATCTTTTTTTCCTTTAAATGCAAGAAAGCTGAGCCAGACCAGGTTTAAGATTACAAGAATTAGGATTATTGTCTGCTGAATCATTTTAATAGCACCTTGTCAAGTATTGCGGATATGACTGAGATTAATGAAATTATAAGCTTATTGTTTTTGCTGCCGGCTTTTGATTTATGGTTATCTTGATAAGAACCAGAGATTTTAGCCTAAATCGGAATATTTATATAGTATAATAAATGTATAATCTTATACCAAAAATGAATAAAGACCGAAAACATGGCGGGGGGATGTTTGGGAAGGGGAAAGAGAAGATACTTGAGTGCTTTTACAGAAACAGAAAAAAAGAGCTTTATTTTAGCGAGATATTGAGAGAAACAGGGTTAACCCCAAATACTACTTTGAAGCATCTTAGGAATATACAGGAATTAGGGCTTATTAGCTCTACTAAAAAGATAGGGAACACTTTTTATAGAATAACGCCTAAAAATCCGCTTGTTTATGCTATCTTTTCCTATTTTGACTATAAAAGATTAAATGAACTTCCTCCTGAAAGAAAGAGGGCGGTAAATGATTTTTTAAATGGAATTCGAGTTAAACCTTTAATTGCTATCATTTTCGGCTCAACTGCAAAAGGAAATTTTGGAAGACAAAGTGATATAGACATGCTGCTTATTTTTAATAAGAAAGAAAGGATTGATAAAAAACTAAAAGAGGAGGTAAAGGCTGTTACAGGGGTTAGGATACAGACTTTTATAATTGACTTAGATTATTTTAAAGAGCAGATATTAAAAGAGGAGGACAAGGTTATAACCCATGCAATAAAAACAGGTTTTCCTGTAACAGGGAATGATAGATTTTACAAAGGGGTATTGAATGGCTAAAGAAATTTGGGAATTGTGGCTTGAAAACCTGGAGAGGAGAGAAAGGGATTTTCAGAGGTATTTGAGGAGTAAAAAAATCAAGAGAGAGGGGGAAATAAAAGAGCTTGTTCAAGGCCATATTGATAAAGCAGACCATAACCTGAAGTTTGTCAGGCTGGCTTTAGGGCTAAAAGAGTTTAATGACTGGGCTATTGTAAGTGCTTATTACTCAATATATCATGCTTCCCTGGCTTTATGCGCTTTAAAAGGTTACTCTACAAAAGACCACTTAGCAACATTGCTTATTCTGATTAAGGATTTTTACCAGAAGGAGCTTAATAGGGAGGAGATTGAGATGGTTAGCAGGGTAACAATAAAAAAAGAGGAGATATTGTATTATATTGAGGCTAAGACTGAAAGGAAAAAAGCGAGCTATTCAACTAAGATTCTCTTTGATGGAAAAGATGCGGAAAACTTACAAGGGAAGGCAGTAGGCTTTGTAAACAGGGTTAAGAGTATTTTAGACGCGGCTGAGCTATAAAGTGGCTAGCCAGCAACTGGTTCTGCAACAACAGGCCTTATTTCGGGTGCTTAGGAATATTTATATACTATAATTTATTCTTGATTTGATATGAAAAGAGGGAGTTGTGTATGCTTTGCTATAGCCATTTTGTTAATTTCCATAATAAGTGTTAATGCTGATGTTGTTGATTTCTTTGCTGGTGATTCTTCAAATGATTATGGGGGGATGATAACAGGGTATTCTGTGTTTGATACTATTTGGGAGTTTTTTAATGGGTTATTTGGAAGAGGGGCGGTTGGATATTATGTGGACAGTGATGGTGATGGGACTTATGATTTTGAGGATACTGATCCTGATGGAGACGGTGTTCTTGATATGCTGGAGTTGGGAGATTGGATTGATAGGGATGAGTCATTCCAGTTTAGAGACATGCTTAGCCATGATGCTGATGCTGATGGAACTCCTGATTATTTAGATAGCAGCCCTTCTGGAGGACAAGAGAGTCAAGCATTTGAAGACCAACTTATAGGACAAGCTCCAGAGTATAGAGATATGTTTAGTAGTGATTCTGATAGTGATGGGGTTCTTGATTATTTGGATAATGATTATTTGAATAAGCAATCTAATGCTCCTTCAAAA
>DATDYH010000132.1:0-3265 GCA_035289045.1 Candidatus Nanoarchaeia archaeon | reverse complement strand
TGCTAAGGGCAATGGATTCTTAATCAGCCTTGCTGAGGTTTCATCTGCTATAAATTCTCTTGCCCTTGAGATTGCCATCTGGATTAACATGGCTGCTATTGGTGCAAGAATCCAGATTAAAATCAAGCCAATAATGCTTCCTCCCCGGTTATCATCGTCTCCGCCCATTGTGGTGTAGAGAGCAATTGAGGAGAGATAAGAGATTGCTAAGGCTATTGTTGAGGCTATGGTCTGGATTAAAATATCCCGGTTTTTTATATGGCCTATTTCATGGGCAATAACCCCTTTTAATTCTTCTTTTGATAATAAGCCGAGAATCCCATTTGTTACTGCTACAACCCCTTGTTTGTAAGATGGTCCGGTTGCGAATGCATTTGGCGCTTCTGATGGAATAATGTAAACTTTTGGCTTTGGGATGTTTGCTGATTTTGCTATTTCTTCAACTATTGAATGCAGCTGTGAATATTGGCTTTTTGAGGCTTCTTTTGCCCTGTAGATTAGAAGGATGAGTTTATGGGAAAAAAAGAATGAAAGGAAATTGATTAAGATGGCAAGAATAAAAGCGATTGTTAATCCCGGGATGCCACCTACTAAAAACCCTATGGCTAAGACTAATGCTGATAATAATCCAAGGAATAATGCTGTTTTCAAGTGGTTTGCTATGCTCATTTTTATTACAGCGGTGCACAGGATTGCTCAGGGCATCGCTGGTGGTTTATAATCAAGCTTATATATTTAAAAATGTTCTCATTGGCATGTATGATATTATTCTTGGAAGGGATGAGGCTGATAAAGAAAGCTTTGGAGAAGAAGGGCTGGTTTTTATCGGAAGATTATATGTTACTATGGGGAATACTACTTCCTTAAGCAATAATGTTTACTTAGATGTTGCGAGAAGCCATGTGATTTTGATCTGTGGGAAAAGAGGCAGTGGGAAATGTCTGGATGGTGATACCCTCATAACTTTAGGCGATGGTTCTGTCAGACCCATAAAAGAACTTGAAAAGGACGGTAATGCTGTAATCTCCCTTAACAATAAGCTTAAGGCAGTTTCTGCACAAAAAGTTGAATTCTTTAAAAGAAATACTGATAGAATGGTCGGGCTTAAGCTAAGGTCTGGGAGAGAAATAAAACTTACCCCTGAACATCCCCTTTTAACGATTAAAGGGTGGGTTCCTGTGCAGGATTTAAGGCTTGGGAACAGGATTGCTACACCAAGAAGAATACCAATCTTCGGTGTTAACGAATTAGAAGATTATAAGATAAAACTTCTTGCTTACTTCCTTGCAGAAGGGCATACAAAAAAAAGCTGGGTTCTTTTCTCAAATAAAGATGAAAAAATTTTTGAAGAGTTTAGGGAGTGTATTCATGATTTTGATGTATCCCTTGTAATATCTGTACATGGCAATTCAAATTCAGGATGCTATCGGGTTGCAAATAAGGATAATCGACATTCCCCGAGAAGAAAAAAGAATGCAATTAAACAGTGGCTTGTAGCGATTGGTGCTTATGGCAGACTTGCAAAAGAAAAAGATATCCCTGCAATAGTCTTCAAGTTAAAGAGAGAGAGATTAGCCCTTTTTTTAAATAGGCTATTTAGCTGTGATGGAAGCATTTACTATAAGAAATCAAGCGGATGGGAAGTTAGTTATGGCTCTTCATCAAAGAAACTTGCTTATGGGGTGTATCACCTGCTATTGAGGTTTGGTATTCTTTCAAAAATCCGGAAAAGATTAGTAAAATATAAATCAAAGGTTTTTACCTCTTATGACCTCTCCTTAAATCTTGAGAATTGCCTTACTTTTATTAAAGAGATTGGTTTTTTTGGAAAAAAATATGAAAAAATAACTCCTCTTTTAAATGATGCCCAGGATATTACTTTTAACCCAAATGTGGACACTATTCCTAGAGAGCTATGGGAGCTTTATAAACCTGAGAACTGGGCAAAAATTGGGAGATTTGTGGATTATAAACATCCTAAAGCTATGAGAGAAAGAATTCACTATGCTCCTTCCCGACAGACATTATTGCAGATAGCTGAAGCTGATGAGAATCCGGCTTTAACTCTCCTTGCTGAATCTGATATTTTCTGGGATGAAATTATAGGGATGAGTGTTTTAGAAGGAGAGTTTACAGTATATGATATCGCTGTTCCTGAATACCATAACTTTGTTGCTAATGACATCTTTGTGCATAATAGCTATTCCCTGTCTGTTATTGCTGAAGAAATCGCTAATCTTCCTGAAAAAGTAAAAGAGAACATTGCTGTTGTAATCTTTGACACTATGGGGATTTTCTGGAGCATGAAATACCCTAATGAGCGGCAGAAAGAACTGCTTGAGAGATGGAGGTTAAAGCCTGCTGGATTAAATGTAAAAGTGTTTACGCCTTATGGCAAATTTCAAAGCTACAAGGATGCAGGGATTGCAACTGATTATGGGTTTTCAATTAAGCCCTCGGAATTGTCAGCTGGGGACTGGTGCGGGCTGTTTGAAGTCAAGCTTACTGAAGATATTGGGGTATTGATTGAAAGAGTGCTTGGAGAGATGAAGGGAGATTATGATATCGGGGATATTATTAAGGATGTTGAGAAGGATAAAAGAGCTGACTCATTGACAAAGGATGCTGTTGTTAACAGGTTTGAGGCTGTTAAGTCCTGGGGGCTGTTTGCAAAAGAAGGGTTAAGAATAAGGGAGATTGTTAAAGAAGGCCATGTTGCTATACTGGATATAAGCTGTTATGAGGACTGGAGTGTTAAATGCCTTGTTCTTGGATTAGTCTGCAAAAAGCTATTGCAGGAGCGAATGGAAGCCAGGAAGAAAGAAGAGTTAAAGATGATTGAGTCTGGCATGCATTATTTTAGTGATGATGAAAAAGGGATGCCTTTGGTGTGGCTGATGCTTGATGAAGGGCACCAGTTTTTGCCAAGAAAGGGAAAAACCCTGGCTTCAGATGCTTTGATAAAAGTGCTTAGAGAAGGGAGGGGGCCTGGAATATCTATGGTAATTGCAACTCAGGAACCTGGAGAGATTAATAGGGCTGCCCTAACCCAGGCTGATATTGTAATAAGCCACAGGGTTACTGCAAAAATGGATGTTGAGGCTTTAAACTCCATTATGCATACTTATCTTACAAGCGATATTTTGTCAAACCTTAATAATCTGCCAAGCCATAAAGGAAGTGCTATTGTGCTTGATGATAATTCTGAGAGAATTTATGCTTTCAGGACAAGGCCTAAAATGAGCTGGCATGGAGGGGATACTCC
>DATDYH010000131.1:0-2855 GCA_035289045.1 Candidatus Nanoarchaeia archaeon | reverse complement strand
CCTGGTTATTGCGGCTGGAAGAAGATTTGAGTTTTCATAATTCAAGTCTCCGGTGTAAACTAAATTATGCAAGCCATTGCCAATATGCAGGTGAACTAAGCAGCTGCCAAGAACATGGCCTGCATTGTAAAATGTAACCCTTATATCAGGTGTTATGTCTGTTACTTCTTCGTAATTTAAGGTAATTGAGTGCTTAACCATTTCTTTAATATCTGATGAAGAATAGATTGCTTTTTTATTGTCTTTCACAGACACTCCAATGTAGTCCAGGCATAATAAGCTGCTAATATCCCTTGCTGGCAGGGTCATATAAACTGGCCCCCTGTAGCCAAGCTTGTAGAGGTAGGGGATTAACCCGACATGATCAATATGAGAGTGGCTTACTATTACCGCGTCTAGCTCATTAATATCAAATTCAGGAGCATCCAGCTGGGGAAATGTGTCTTTTTCCTCCTGGGCAGCAACATCAATGCCGCAGTCAAGCATGACCCGGCTTTCCGGGGTCTGGAGCAGGAAACAAGACCTGCCAACCTGTCTTCCAGCGCCCAGGATGCTTATTCTTACCCATTCATTTTTCTTTTCCCTAATCCAGCCATCATAAATCCTGTGGCCTACTTTGTCCAGGAATTTTTTCCTGTAATCATTGTTTTCATAAAGGACTTTCCTGATCTTTTCAATTATTGTTGACTTTATTGTCGGGATTCTCCTTACAAGCGGGACCCAGAATGTGGCTTTTTTGATTTCCCTCAACACTTCTCCGGATTTTCCTATTGCAATGCCTGGCTTTTCTGATTCTATGATAACCACGCTTCTTTGAGGGTCAAAAATGATGTTTAATTCCCCTGCTTCTTTTGGAGTGATTTCTTTTATTTTTTTCTCTGTTTCTTCCTGGGACATGCAAAGGGAGGGTGAGGGCCTTAGCTCTATTCTTTTTTTTATTTTGTCAACAATATCACGGATTAAGCCACTCTCCTGGGTGAAAAATTCCCTGCTCTTTGTATAAAGAACTATGTTAGCCCCTTCAAAGCAGGCATCTTCTATATCTGCCTCTTTAGGAATATCTTTTAATACTTCTTTTAAAATATCTACCATGTTAGTATGAGAATTTAATTATGCTGAAATCCTTGAATCAATTATTTTGTCCATTACTTTTTCAATACCTTTTTGTGTTATTGTTACTATATCTATGCCGCCGCCAGAAGCCATGTCTCTTTGCATGGATGCATTGATTGCCTTCACAGCAAGCTTAATTCCTTCTTCTATTGTTATGCCCTCTTTATATGAGGATTCCAGAACGCCATAAGAGAAAACACTTCCTGAACCTGTGGAAGCATAATCATGAAATTCTGTAATGCTGCCGTCAATCCCTAAATCAAATAAGTAATAGCCTTTTGAGTCTTTTCCACCCAATAAAAAGCCTACTATTCCTGGAACCATGGACATTCTCCTTATATTGCCGTATAATAAGTTTCCAAGAAGATTAGCAACTTCTTTAATGTATAAAGGCTTGTTCCTTCTCATCTGCTCAAGCCTGATTTGGGCCTTGATGATTCTTGTTAATAACTGGGCATCTGAGACCAAGCCTGCATGGGTTATTGCTGCGTAATCTGCTATTTTGCTGATTTTTAACTGGTTTTTATTTGCAATTAAATAGCCTGCTGATGTTCTTTTGTCAGCTGCTAATACTATGCCATCTTTGCAGACTATGCCTATTGTTGTTGTTCCTGTTTGCATGATATTTTTTTCCATGTCCATAATCTTCACCTTTTTAATCTTGAAGAACTCTTATATTACATGGGTAATTCTAAAATTATATATAAACCTTTCGCTTTATGGGAGGTTGGTGCATAATTAAAACTTTTAAGCGAGTATTCTCCAGATTTTTTTGATTTATCCTCTGAATATAAATTGTTGCATTAGCCTATTTTAGTTATTTTTGGTTATTTCGCACCAACCTCGCTTTATGGTTTTGTTAAATATTGTAAGCTCTTTCTAATAAAGCTACTGCACTGGATAAACCCTTTTTTGCCTCAGGGTTTTGATTGTAATAATCTGTTTTTTCTACAATATCCCTTAAGTTCCTGACCCATCCCTGGTTAACCTCATCTACCCTGTTTTTAATTGTCAGCTCATACAGTAAAGCTGAAACAGCCTTATAATCTACTGGTTTAATAGCACTCTTTTCTAATTCTGGGATTAAGCGGGTTAATTTCCTTATTGCTGATAACCTTGGTCTTTCTTCAAAGCCATCTGGTAGTTGTTCCATGTTATTTACCCATAACTTTTCCAGTAATAAGCCAGTACTCTTTCTGGGCTTCCTCACCATATAATTCTTTTTCTGTTCTTTCAGAGATGTAGTATGGAGGATGCATTTTGATAAAAGTTCCTTCATCAGCTCTTCCATCTGGAAGACCATAGTTTATTGTTGCTATTTCATCTCCAACAAATCTTACAACATATCCGCCATCCCTGACCATGAACTCTTTTGCAGGAAACTTTGCTCCTTTTGTGAAGAATGCTTTTGATGCAATTATCACTTTTGAGCCTCCTTCTTGATGAACAAGTTTGACTAAATAATCGCAATGACCACCATCTGGGGTTTGCTCACTAACTTTTTTGGCATATACAACCCTGCCAGTGTCTGAATCTGTTTTCAGGAATGCTTCTATAGAAGCAGTATTTAACCTGTCACCATTAACCGCTCTTTTTTCTGTTCCTGCACCCGAGTTTCCTCCAAAACCAAAATAAACAACTGCTCCTAACAAAAGTGAATTAAAAAACTGTTTTAGTTTCATCTTAATCTCCTTGATTTATTGTGGATTATACCCATAAACTTTATTTAAGCTTTCTACTGC
>DATDYH010000130.1:0-2588 GCA_035289045.1 Candidatus Nanoarchaeia archaeon | reverse complement strand
TCAATGGCTGCTGTTGCTTACACAAGCACTAAGGCTGCAAAAGAATATTATGAAAGCAAAAAGCTGAAAGAAAGCCTTGAGATTGATGAAATCCCGCATATGGAGAGGGAGGAGATAAGGAGCATTTATTATAAAAAGGGCTTTAGAGGGAGGGTGCTTGAGGGAATTGTCAGAAAGATAACCTCTAACAGAAAAATCTGGCTTGAAACAATGATGAGAGAGGAGTTAAAATTATTTGATGAAGAGTATGACAAGCCATTAAACAGCGCATTGCTTGTTGGGGGCTCTGCTGTTGCTGGCAGCCTGATTCCTATTATTCCTTTTTTCATATTCTCTGTTAAAAACGGGATGATTGTTTCTTTAATATTTTCAATAACCATGCTGTTTGCTGTTGGCGGGGCTAAAGCAAAGATTATGGTTGGGAGCTGGAAGAGAAGAGGGCTGGAGATGGCTGTTATTGGAGGATTAGCTGCGCTTGCTGGCTACCTGATTGGGTTATTGCTTGGTGGGATTTATGCGTGATGCTGTTTCCTGATTTTTAATATATATTTTTGGTTATGGAAATGCTTAAATCAGAGGCTGACATCTAATAACAGGGGTGGGAAGATGGTAGAAGTTAAAAATGATGTAAAATCTGGGGTGAGAAGAACAAAAGTAGTTTTTGATGAAACTCATCAGGAGTTTATGGTTTATGGCGAGATTGCTGAAGGGGTTGTTGGATTGATGAGGAAGCTTGGCTATACAGCAAGCTTTGTTAACATAATGGACACTTCTAAGTATCGCGTCAAAGGCAGACTTTTTGAAGCAGGAAGGATTAATTTAGTGAATGTATATTATGATGAGCCTGCGACATTTATCCAAACCTCTATATGGACGGGGGGAGGATTAAGAGCAAAGCTTGATGATTATTTCAAAGGAAATGAAGATTATGCTTACAAAAAAATCCGGGTGGATGAACAGGGGATTAAGCGCGAAGCCTGAAGACTATTTTAATGACGCTTATGCTTACACACGATAAAGAGGGGGTATTATTGTGGGTAAAAAATATAAAATGCTTATTCTGCCTAGGAAAGACTTTTTAGGGATATTGGATGAATCTATGTTAACAACAAGGCTTATATAGCAGTGTATACACAGGATAATTATACAGGATATACAGAGGACAAAATGCTTAAGACTATTAAAGTTGTGCAGGAATGGGGGAACTCGCTAGGCATAAGGCTGTCAAAGGATGAGCTAAAAGGAGAGGAGATTCATTTTAATGATGAGGTTGTTGTTTTATTAAAGAAGAAAGAAAATCCTGTAAAAGAGCTTTTTGGGACATTAAAGATAAAAGAATCTACTCAAAAAATAATGAGGGAGATTGACAGGGAGTTTGGAAGCAGGTTTGATTAAAATGGATTATTTTCTTGATACTTATGCAATGATTGAGATTGTAAAAGGCAGTAAAGCCTATGAAAAATTTCTTGATAATGAGTTTATTACTACAAAATACAACCTGGCAGAACTGCATTACTTCCTGCTGACAAGGTTTAATCTAAAGATAGCTGATTTTTACCTGAAAAAGTTCGCTGTTTATGCTGTGGATTTTGATATTGATACGATTAGCAGGGCAATGGTTCTCAGGAAAGAGATGAGAAAAAAACTGCAAATATCTTACATTGATTGTCTTGGGTATATGGTTGCTATTGTTAATGATACAAAGTTTTTAACAGGAGACAGCCATTTTAAAGAACTGGAGAATGTTGAGCTGGTAAAATAAGCTAGTTAATCCTTATAACATCCAGGTTCTTTGGTGCTGTTGTTTCCAGCCTGAACAATTTATGAAGGCTGGATGCTAAGTCTAAGCAATTTGATGGCTCGCCATGGACAACAATGATTTTTTTTGGCTTTGGGTCAAGGTGCCTGACAAAATTCATTAATTGCTGCCTTGAGGAGTGGCCTGAAAAGCCTGATAATGCAAACATTCCCATATTCATCTTATACACCTTATCTTCACCTTCAAGACGAAGCTCTTTTTCACCATTTAACAATCTTCTGCCTAATGAGCCTGGGCCCTGGTAGCAGGTAAAGACTAATGCATTTTTCTCATCTTCGCACAGCGCTTTCCAGTATTCAACAGATGCGCCTGCTGTTAACATGCCTGATGTTGCAAGAATAATGCAAGGGCCCCCATCCAGGACATCCTGCATTTCTTTCTGGCTACCGACTCTTTTGAAGCAGGGATGAAGGAAGGGGTTCTGGTCTTTATGAAAGATGAGCTTTCTTATTGGTGAGTAAAAGAAATCAGGATAGGTTGTGTGGATTGCTGT
Source organism: Candidatus Nanoarchaeia archaeon (assembly GCA_035289045.1). Classification (GTDB taxonomy): domain Archaea; phylum Nanobdellota; class Nanobdellia; order SCGC-AAA011-G17; family GW2011-AR20; genus DATDYH01. Next base: position 276 of record DATDYH010000130.1, on the reverse strand, counting down.
TATGTCCCATACTAATCCCTGGATATAGATTGGAAGCTCTTCAAGCTCGCCTGCCCTTATGGATTTTTCAAGGATAATCATGACTTCCTGGCTTCTGCCAACTCCTAAGACAGGCATTAGGACCTTTCCTTTTTTTGCCACTGTTTCTTTTATGGTCTTGAGCAATTCAAGCTCTGAATCCCTCCTTGTTGGGGGATTATCATCCCGTCCTGCATGGGTTGATTCTATGATTAAGGTTTCCAATCTTGGGAACCTGGTTATTGCGGCTGGAAGAAG
>DATDYH010000129.1:0-3159 GCA_035289045.1 Candidatus Nanoarchaeia archaeon | reverse complement strand
ATTTGATATATTTAAGTTTATTAAGGTTTTGCTTGCCTCCAAAGCAGTTCAAAATAATGAGAATAACTCTCTGCTATATCTTTGCTTGTGATTACTGTTGCTATAGGGACTTCTCCCCATATGATGATTGCAATTTGATTGCCATATATGAATGTTGTTGTTGGGGAGGAGAATTCATCAGGGATAAACCTGAATCCTGCGTATGCAAGCTTAACCTGTTCTGAATGCCTTGCAGAGTTACCTAGTATGATTCTTGAGCTTATCTTTAATACTCTTTTTCTTTTCTGGAATGCTATGAAATCATGTTTCATTATTTCTAAAAATTTACCCCTGGAGCCAAATGCTATATATGCTTTGCAATTTAAGATGTCCTGAAGAATTGATTTAATGCCTTTTTTCCCCTGATAAATATTAAATTCTTCTTTTGCTTTTGAGGTTTTATACAGGGAGTTTAATTCTGGCAGGATTTCTATAGCGGTTTTTTCCTGTTCTTTTAGATTATCAATAACCTGCTTTGGATTTGCTGCTCTAAAAATCTTCTTATTTGCCTGGATAGAATATGCTACTAAGCCTTTTTTAATAAGCCGCTCTAAAGTATCGTAAGTTGTTGTCCTATTCATCTGGGATTTTTTGCTTAATAGCCCGGCCTGGGCCTGGCCTAGTTCTAATAATAAGATGTATAAGCTGGCTTCTGTATTGCTAAATCCTAGTCCTATTAGCTTCTTTGATTCCATGCTTAAAAGAGCAAATAGGGTTATTTAAGCTTTTCTAATGTGTTGTGAGGAAGTTTACAACATAATCTTATATAGAACTTTTGATTATGGAAAAGTAGTAAATCTGGGGAAATAAAATGTTTAAAAGATTTTCACTAAAATCAATTGACAGGCAATTAGAGGAACAGGGATTTAGTTTAGTTACTGGCACTAATACTAAGGATGAACTTTTAAGGACACTTGGTATTTATATTGGTAATCTACAAAGTTTTGGTAAGGTTGAACTTGAATATTACCTTATTATAAATGGTGGGAAAGATTACAAATCCTTGGAGATTAAGGTTTACAACAGGTGCAGGGTGCAAAAAAGATGAAAGGACTTAGATTAGGAAAAAGCCTGGATAGGCAATTAAGAAAGCAGGGATTTATCTTACGCTCTGGAGATTTAGGTTTTGAAGGGATTCTTAACTATCTAAGCCATGTAGAGGCAAGGTATGTATCTGAAGACACTAAAAAGTCTATAAGAGAACAGGAATGGTATATTGCACCTTGTCATGTTGTTGGTTTAAGGGGAGAGGGTTATGCGATTTATTATAGGCCAGAATATATGAGATGAAAATGGTATCAGAAGGAAAAAGAGAATCCAGTAGATTTTGGGGTGGTGTAAGGAGAGCCCAGTATTTAACTAGAGCAGGATTTTTAAACAGGTTCTCTCAGTTAAGAGATTTAGATGGGATTTTGGAAAGTAATGGTTTTAAGAGATTTAAAGGAGATTTTTTAGCTGAAAAGCTCAAAGAGACACTTTATGCAGTTAGAGACTCTATTTTTGAATACCGCGTCAGCAGCCAATCTTTTTTTGGGAGATTCCAGAGCAGGAGTTATTTTAGTGAGAAGGAAACAAGGATAGAAATAGAACCTGGAGATAGTTATCCTTTTATTTCTCCAGTTGGGTTGAAAATAAAGGTGCAGGAGGGCATGCTTCGCTATCCCCCACAAGAATATAATGTTATGGTTGAGCAGGAATTTGAGAAAGCATGTAATTTAATCTGGGAGTATGTTTGTTCACAAAAGAGAGGATGATGGGTTTTTGAAGGCCCGGGGGTTAATTGTGAAGAAATGAGAATGGCTGGCAAAACTTCCTGATAGGGAATAGCTTGTTTATTTTTTTAACTATAGCCGATATGTTTTGCTTTTCATGGAAAACTTTTGAACAGAAAAGCTTAAATAATAGTTATGAATATATATTCATTATTAAAATTGTATTGGAGGTATGAAAAATGCCAGGAATGGATGGAACAGGACCAATGGGCTTAGGGCAGCTGACAGGAAGAGGCTTTGGGCATTGCGGCTGCGGAATGAGAAGGGGGTTTGGAAGAGCCTTTGGCTTTAGAAGAGGGCTTGGGATAGGGTATGGCCAGGTTGCTCTGACTAAAGAAGAAGAGAGGAAAATCCTTGAAGCAGAGCTTAAAGAAGTTGAGGCTGAAAAGAGTGAGATTGAGAAAAGGCTAAAAGAGAAAAAATAGGCCTTTTTTAATTTTTTTAAGCAAAATTTATATAGGGATTAATGCCCTTTTAGCATGGTGATGTAAATGTATGCAAAAGAAGTTGAAAATACTGACCTGAAAAAAGCAAGGCAGAGCCTGATTGAAGAAATAGAAGCTGTTAATTGGTATGAGACAAGGATTGAAGAGGCTAAAGACAAGGAGCTGAAGAAGGTTTTGGAGCATAACAGGGATGAAGAGAAAGAGCATATAGCTATGCTTCTAGAGTGGATAAGGAAGAAAGACCCTGAACAGGAAAAAGTGTTTAAAGAGCACGATTAAGTTGGTGAGGCCAAGATTATGCAGAAGAGTAAGGTTTCAGCCCGGTGTTGTGTATTTTAAGCCAAGAGGTGTGAGATTAACTGAGCTTGAAGAGGTTGTTTTGCTTGTTGAGGAGTTTGAGGCTGTAAGGCTGAAAGATTTAGAGGGCTTGGAGCAGGGGGAGTGTGCCAAGAAAATGGGGATTTCCCAGCCAACTTTTCACAGGCTTGTTTTGTCTGCAAGAAAGAAGATTGCTGATGCGATTGTTAAAGGAAAGGCAATAAGAATTTGTGGGGGGAATTATAAATTATAAACTTAATTCTTTGTTATTATTGTCCCTGCCTTGCCTTTTAATGCTCTCTTTAATGTTTTGAAATCTGTTATGATTACTTTTCCTTTTGAGTTGCTTTCTATGAACTGGATTGCTGCTTGGATTTTTGGGCCCATGCTGCCTGGGGGGAAATGGCCTTGCTGGTAATATTGATTTATTGCTTTTAAGCTGATTTTGGAAAGAGGGGCCTGATTTGGTGTTGCGAAATTAATGAAAACCTGCGGGACACTTGTGAGAAGAATCAGGACATGGGCTTTAACAGAGCTTCCCAAGCAAGCTGATGCTAAGTCCTTGTCAATAACAGCTTCCACAC
>DATDYH010000128.1:0-6690 GCA_035289045.1 Candidatus Nanoarchaeia archaeon | reverse complement strand
TCGGGCAAGAAGTATTTTTTCAGGAGTTGATATGGAGTGGATTTTAAGAATGGAGCTGAACCCTGTTGGGCAAGAGGTTCTTGATGATGTTAATGTGTTGTTTAATGGGGTGGTTGTTAGACCCAAGCCTAGGGAAGTTTTACAGGAAGCTTAATGTTTGATTTTTGATTAAAAGTTTTAATTCTCATATATTATTTGCTGGGTTAAGCTTATAAAAATCTGGGCTGCTATATTGAATATGAAAAGAGGTGTATTAAAAGGAAACTTGGGTTTTTTATTATTATATTTGATTTCCAAAAACCAGTTAAGCGGGAAGGGGCTGGTTAGTGAGATTTGCAAAAGAAAAGGGAGCAGATTAAGTGCTGGGACTATTTATCCATGCTTGGAATTGCTTAGGAAAAAGGGGCTGGTGCAGGTTATTAGGAAGGTGGAGAAGGAGAAGGTGTATGATTTGACTTCTGAAGGAAGAGAAGAGCTGGCTGATGCAAGAGAGAGCTTTAGAAAGATGTTTCAGGATGTTTTAAGAGATGACTAAAGGTTTTTAGCTGCTGGGGAATAGAAAGATTTATATACTCCTGTTACTATCATATAGTAACAAAGGTGAGGTGTAAAAATGATGAGAAAAGATAAAGTTGTTGATAGAAAGGAGCTATATGGTGTTTTAGATGATGTCTTAAAGTTAAATGTCCCTTCTTATCTTAGATCTAAGGAAACGCTTACTTTAATCCCTGCTAGAATGAAATTTGTAAAAGCAGGGAATGAGAGTGAAAGAAATGGTCCCTATAATGGAAGAATGGAAGTAGAAACCTGTGGATTATATTTATGCAAAGATGGGTTGGAAATGGGAAATTCTTGCCATTTTATTGGTGGAGGGTTATTTACTGAGACTGGATGGAGGATTGATTCTTGCCAGGTTATAAAAAAGGACGATAGATATGTTGCTTTATTGCCTGAAGGGAAAACTGAATTATGCGAGGCTGGGCGAGAATTTGATGGATTTTCTGGAATAAGAGAAACTCTTGCTGGTTCTATTAGGAAGCTGAGAGCTAAAAGAGACCTTGGGAATATATTAACTCCAGCATATTGTGTGACTGAAGATGATTAAGATTAAGGAGTTTTTTCTTCTTTTTTCTCTTTTTTTACCTGGTGCTTTACTGGCTGCTTCTGGACTGGCTCAAGATGCTTTGTTTTTTCTGTCAGTGAGATGACAACCTCCCGGCCTTTTCTTTTTTTATTTATTAAGCCAAACTCAAGGAGCTTGTCTGTGTATTCTGACATCATGGTTCTGACATCATTATAGCGCTTATTGGGATAGATTTCTGAAGAGAGCTCTTTTAATGATAACCAGCCTGAGGGAAGCTCTTTTGTTATTTGGGAGAGGGTCATAAGGATTGATTTCTGGACATCTGTTAAGTTTTCAATGATATGGAATGCCTGTGCCTGTTGATTGTGCTGGGGAGGAGAAGGGGCTTCTGGAAGCGATGCTGGAAGATTGTAGCTGGGCTGGGAGAGGTTAATTGTAAGAAGGAGGCTGTCAACCCTTTTTTCAAGGAGATGGATGCGTTCTGACAACTGATGTAGATTTTGGTGATGAAGATTATCAGATGTGGTGAGGTGGTTTATATCATGCCTTACCTGAGCAAAGGACAATTTGAGGCTGGCTGCAAGCGAAGCCCATCTTTTATCATCAGAAGGTTTGTCCTTATGCCTTCTAAACCACCACCACATAACCAGGATAATAGCGAGGATATATAAAAAGGTTTCGGGGTTTAGAATTGTTCTGTGACTAGTCTGTGACTAGTCTATGACTAGTCTATGACTTCTGTGACAAGTCTGTGACTAGTCTATGTGGGTTAAAATGAGGGGTTTTAGAGTTGGCTTACGAGGTGAGGTTGAGGATGAATTTGTGGTTAGAGAGATATAAGGATGAGGATAGAGAATAAAAGAAAAACATGGCTTTATGATTGGGGTTGGGCAGAAAATATTGAAAAGTGAGAGTTCTGTATGGTGGTTTTGAGGCTGATAAGGTAAGTGATAGGGAAGTTTTGGTGTTTTTGGTAAAAAGTGAGAGTTCATGAGAGATAATAAATGGATTTCTTGGATGGTGGATGGGTTAAAAGCATGATTAAAATGATTCTGAGGACTCTGAAAGGGTTTGATAGACTAATGGGAGATAGTGGGTGTGAAGAGAAGATAATTTAAAAAGAAAAAGTGAGAGTTAGATTTCATGAAGGGTTGTCTGGGTGTCCTGAAAATGCCTGGAGTTGATTATTCTGCCCATCAGATTGAGGCTTTTGAAGGTTTTATCGACGGAAAGTAAGACTTTCTTGTTGTTAAACTTAAGCTTGATTACTGGGGCTTGTTTTCTTAGCAATTCTGAGAGATGGTCCCGGACAGAGCTTTGGGAGATTTTGAGCTTATTGGCTAATTGGGGGTAGGATATAGGGGATTTGAGCTCTTCTTCTAGCTGGTAGAGGGTTAGGAAGAGTAAAAATTCCTTTTCGGTTAACGAGATAAATATTGATTCTATGGCTTGCTGGGAGGTGATTATTTGGGGTGGAGGGGGGTATATTTGAGGGGAAATGTTGGTTATCTGTCGGAAATCTGTTGTCTGTCTGTTGTCTGTCTGTCGAAAGACCCCTTTATTTCCAGTGGAAAACAAAAAAAAATCTTGATTTTTAGCTTGATTTTGAGTGATTATGGCTTTTAATTGATGAATTTCGTGTTCTAGGGCTTTATTTTGGGTTTCTTTGGCTAGAATTTGGGATTTTAGCTCTTCCAAGAGGCTTCTAACGGACTGGATGTCTGCTTTTACTCTTGAAAAGGCTGCTCTTAGCAGGGATTCGTCCATGGTTTTGAGAATAATGTGGGGATTTATATTAGTTTTGATAATTGTATCTGTCGAAATAGCTGAATGTGTTGGGAGTGTGTTGGGGGTGTGTTGGGTATCTGTCGAAAGGAAGCCTTTTCTTTGTAAAGAAAAGCCTTCAGGGAAGAGCTTTTTTCTTCAGGAAAGAAAAAACCTCGGAAAAAAAGAAACTAAGAATGGAAAAGGAAAGCTTCAGGAAAGAAAAAACCTCGGAAGATAAAGAAACAGATGGGAAAAGAAACTAATGGGAGTAAAGAAAGGAAGAAAAGAAAAGACACAGAAAAGAAAAATGGGATACAGAATAATGCTAAATGGGGTGCTATTCTTCTGCTGGGAAGAATTCTGAGAGGGTTTTTCTCTCACGATTCCTGGACTCTGCTTTTTCCCATGAGCATTTTTCTTTCTTCATTATTGTTAATATTGAGAGCTCTTTTTTCATTAAGTAATAGGGGAATGTTGTGATTTAAATATACTTTTAGAGTATATAATAAAGATTGGAATATGGATAAGGGAGAGAGATAATCTTTATATGCGCATCTCTTGCTGAGTGAAGAATTAGCTGATAGGTTGTTATACCATTTATAGTATTGTGTATATTATTGTGATTAACTGATATAGCTTTGAGGGTTTTGGCCTGGCGGGATTAATCTTGGAAGAGGAAAATGCAATGGGAGGTTGACTTCCTGAATCAGGGAGATTGCTTTCAGATTTGCCCGCTGAAAAATTGCATTTAACAGGTGGGCTTTAAGCTGGTTGTCTGTAATATCCTGGTCTTTTTTCCATGCTTCAAGAATTTTCTTGTGGTTGGGGTCTACATAGAGAAGGTGGCCAAGAAGCTCGACTACGCCTATTTTCGGATTGTAGATGATTGAGAATGTGAAGTCAAACCTTAGAATTTTCTGCTGAACCTGGAGCTTTAATTCATCCTCCTCAAGGTTTTTTATTGCTATATTGTAATTAACCTGGATGTTTTTGCTTTGAGTTTGTTCAATAAGCTTGCGGTCTTTTTCAATTGTTATTTTGTCAAAGGTTAAACCTAGGATTGCCATAATGGTGCTTATTGAGGGGCTTTTATAAAGATTTTGGTTGTGGTTTTTGAATGTTAAATACTACATTTCCTCTAATGCTGAGATGCCCAGAATAGCGAGAGCTGATGAAAGGACTATTGAGACTGCTTTGATGAGATGAAGCCTGGCTGCTTTTGTTTTTGGGTCTGATTGCAGGATGGGAAGCTCATGATAAAGGGTGTTGAAGGCTTTTGAGAGTTCGATTAAGTAAGATGGCAAGATGGAGAGCTTGTAGTTTGCTGCTGCTTCTGCCATGATTTTAGGGTAGTTTTGGAGAAGGATGATGATTTGCTTTTCTGAGGGCTCTGTCAAGAGAGAGTAAAGAGCTTTTTTTGGGAATGTTGTTTTTTTAAGTATTGACTGGATTCTGGCATAAGTATACTGGAGATAAGGACCTGTTTCGCCTTCAAAAGAGAGAGATGCCTGGGGGTTGTAAGTAAAGTCATGCCTGGGGTCATATTTCAGGATGAAGAAGGTTAATGCTGCCATGCCGATGTTATTTGCTCTTGGTGTTAATTGGGAGTCTTTAAGCTCTGGGTGCTTTGCGCTTAGAATTTCCTGAGCCATTAAGGTTACTTCATCTATAAGGTCGTCTGCATCCACTACTGTGCCTTCTCTTGATTTCATCCTGCCTTCTGGGAGGTAGACCATGCCATAGCTTAGATGATGAAGAGTGCTTGTTTTGAAGCTAAGAAGCTCAAGAATTTTGAAAAGGGCTTTGAAATGATGGTCCTGCTCTGATGCTACTATGTAGATGGACCTGGCTGGGTGGTAATCCTGGTGCTTTAGGTAAGCAAGATAAATATCCTGGGTGATGTAGACTGAGGTGTTGTCCTGCCTTAGGACTACTTTTTTCCCCATGCCATACTTTTCCAGGTCTGCTATGATGTTGTTGTTTGCATCTCTCTGGAAGATTTCCTGCTGGAGGGCTTTGAAGATGATGTTCTTGCCCCGGCTATAGAGCTGGGATTCGTAATATTGCTTGTTAAATTTCAGGTTAAATTTTTTATATGTTTGCTGGAAGCCTGTTAATGCCCAGGTATTCATTAATTTCCAGAGCCTGATTGTTTCAGGGTCTTTTGATTCCCAGTTTACTAACATTTCCTGGGCCTGCTGTTCAAGCTCTGGGTTTTTTTGCGCTTCCTGGGAAAATTTTACATAAAAATCCCCTACAAAATGGTCTGGTTTTTTATTTGGGGGCTGGTTATTGCCAAAGAGCTTGTAAGCGAGCATTGACTTGCAGATGTGGACGCCTCGGTCGTTATTAAGATTGACTTTGATTACTTTGTGGCCCTGAAATTTCAATAAGTTAGCTAATGACGAGCCGAGAAGGATGTTTCTTATATGGCCCAGATGTAATGGCTTATTGGTGTTTGGAGAGGGAAATTCTATAAGAATGGTTTGCTTCTTAATTTTTGATTTGCCGTAAGCTGAGCGCTTTTTTAAGATTTCTTTGATAGTTAATTCTGCCAGCTTGGCTTGGTTGATAAAGAAGTTAATGTATGGGCCTTTTGGCTCTATTCTCTCTATTAATTGTGTTGGATGGAGTTTTGGGGCTAATAAAAGGGTTATATCTACTGGGTTTTGCTTTAGCTGCTTTGAGAGCTTGTGACAGGGAAATGCGAAGTCTCCTAGTGCTGGGGATGGAGGGGTTTCCAATAGCAATGATAATTGGGGGAGAGGGAGCCTGGTTGCTTTGCTTAATTGCTTGAGGACCTCCTGCTTGAAAATTTCCATGATTATTGAAATTGCTGTTAAGTTAAATAACTTATGGTGCACCAAATAGGTTATATAGATGGTTAAATTGCTGATTAATGTGAGCAAGATAAGCTGTGAAAAGGAAAAAAAGATTAAAGAGGATATTTTAAGAGAGCTGTATGACTGCTATCCTGGGATGCTATGGACTTATAGTGTTGCTGAAAATATTGCGAGGGATGAGGAGTTTGTGTTAAGGCTGTTAAGAGGGCTGGCTGAGGATAAGGTGGTTATTGTGAGAGAGGAGAGTGGGAAATTCCGGGTTAAGAGAAAGTGGGGGTTGAGTGAAGAAGTGTATGGGAAATATAAAGAACTGGTTTGACTTTTTTGGGTTTAGAAAGGGTTTTAAGCTTTGTTGTTATTAATAAATTAAGATATGGATTTATTGGGGGGTTAAAATGGATGAAATGGAAAGTGGAAGAAGAATGATGTGGTATAGGGTGGAAATTCTTGGGGGCCATGTTCTTGGATTTGGATGGCTGCAAAAGATATTGAGGGGTGGTGGAGATATTGATTATGTATTTAATGATTTAAAGGAAGTTAGAAAATGCATTAATGGATGGAGTCCTGGTTTAGGGGATAGATTAAAATATGATGGGGAGAGAGATGCAACTTTTTATCATGAATCCAGGCCTGAGTGGGGAGGGCATGAAAGAGAGCTATGGAATGCTTATGATAGCGGGAGGATTGGGATGCCTATTAGCAGAATCAGAATCTCTGTGATTAGAGGATAGATGAAGGTTTACAAGATAAATGCAAGATAAAATGTGGTGGGGTAAAATGGATAAATTAAGCGGTGCTGGAGATTTTTTGGAGAGGCATGAAAATGGAATAGTAAATGCTGGAAGGTATGCTTTTGGTGTTGGACTTCTTTGTGTGATTGCTGGTGCGGTGATATATAATAAAAAACCGCCTGTTCCTGAAGCTCTAGAAAGGTATTACTATGTTAAAGAGGGGATTAGCAGAATTGGTGAAGAGAGTTTTAGAATTAGAGAGATG
>DATDYH010000127.1:0-5806 GCA_035289045.1 Candidatus Nanoarchaeia archaeon | reverse complement strand
CTTGGCAGGGATAAAAAAAGATTCAATATCATGGTTTCATTGGCAATTTCATTAATAGCAATAGGCTCTTTGCAGTTTTCAGGCATTTTAAAAGAGTTTACAGCCAAGCTTGGCTTTGGCATTATTATCCTTCTTGGGCTGGCTTTAGTCCTTGGCTTCTTTGGAGTTCCATTGAATAGTAAGTTCACAATTGCAATAGGCATCATGGCATTCATCACAATTGTCTATCTCCAGTTCAGTAATGATGCAGTCAACAATGCTCTCTCATCTTTATTAACAAACAGCATGGTTATTGGCATTATCATAATCGGATTAATCATCTACTTATTGGTTAGAAGCCCGAAGAAAGAAAAACAGCCAGGAGAGCAGCCAGCAAAAAAGCCATTAGCAATTCCAGGAGTTCCGAAAGGCAATTTGGAAGAACAGGCAAGACTGAAAAAAGGCACCCCTGAATTTGAAGAGCTTTATAAAAAAGAAGGCTCCAGAATCCAGGAGATTTTAGAAAAATTAAAGCAAAGATAATTAAGCAGCCTGTTTCTGAACAGCAGCTTCCTGGACATATTTGTAAACAATAATCTCTTCCAACTGCTTGCTTCCATCATTTATAACAAGCTCATAAACATCTACCCCAGGTTTCAGCTGGAATATTCCTTTTTCTCTCCCACCATCAAAATCATGAAAATGCCCTGATAACACTAATGGGTCTTTTCCTTTTGCTCTTGCTATTTCAACCAGCCTTCTTGCATTATAATCATGAGTATATGGTGGGTTAGCTTTATCCGGAGAGAACCTGTCTGTTACCCCTTTGTGAAATAAATAAACATCAGCAGCTTTACCCTCAGCCCCCTTAAAATCCTCCTTCGCAATCATCTCATCATTAGTTGGTTTGTAAGCCCCAAGATGAGGATACAGCTCAGGAAAGCTCATTCCAGCAGCACTAGGCTCATAACAGGCAGAAGCTCCAGCTATTTTAATTCCATTAATTTCTATTACCCCATCCTCAACAAACTCAACTATACCCTCTAGAGAATGTTTAACAAACTCAGGGTCATGGTTTCCAAGCACCCCAACAATTCTCCCATTATACGCTTTTAAAATTTCCTTTATAGGTTTTAGCTCATGTTCTTGAACATAGCCAAAAAATCCTTTAGCAACCTGCTCTCTTCTGCTTTCCACTACTTTTCCCAAAATCTCTTGTGCTTGCTCCTTGCTGGCACCTTTAAGGCTCTTCTTTTCATCCCCAGTCAGCACATCTTGTAAGCTCCTGTCAAGAAACAACTGATGTGCAGGGACAGCTCTTGTTTTGCCACCCTGTTCTATAGGCACACCACCATCAACAAAATCTCCCCCAAGAAACATAACATCTACCCCATTCGCATTGCTATGATTAACCAGGGCTTGGTACTTGCCAAAGTCGCTATGCATATCCGATGCAAAAATTGCTCTTACCATTTTCTTTTTTTCTGTTTTTGGAGGTATTCTCCTAGTTTAATAATAACAAAAGAAGCATCGCCTCTTTTTCTTTTAAGTTTTCCTCTTCTATACAAAGGGGTTGTAATTGTAAGCAAGGTCCTGCCCTCAGAAGAAGGCAAAACCCCACTCGTGGGTTTCCCCACATATGGAGAGGACGATACCTCAGATTTCTCCAAAATATCGTTACTTCTAGGTAGTGATTAACATTTATAAGCTTTTCGGTAGCTTTTTTCCATCAAAAAAAATCTATAAATGCACTTAAAAAAGGGCTAAAACCACCCTATATCCCCTTCTCAATCAGCTCAAGCATATCTTTGTTAGTAAAAATCTTTATCTTTTTTTGCTCTAGAAAATGGGGGTCATGCGCCCATATTCCTTGAGCTCGGGTAGCAAGAGCTGTAGCAAGAACAGGAATATCATCAGGGTCGCTAATCTTACCCTTGCATATTCCAACAAACCCTGTATAGTCCAAGAAGGGAATTATCTTAATATTCTCAAAAATCAAAGCAAGTAAAACTTCAAAAACACTATCATCTAATCCTGTTTTTACTTGTAATTCCTCTTTATGTTTATCGATTTCAGTAATAGTATAATCCGGGGTTACAAACTCAAAAGCTTTATTTAGTAGAATCTTTCTTGTTGTACCATCTTTAACAAAAGCAGCAATAATTCTGTTAGTATCAATAACAATTTTCATGCCAATCCATGCCTTCTTGCAATAGCATGCTTTATCTTATTCCCGATTATTTCTGCATCCTCTTCAGTAAGCTTGCTTCTGGAGGTTAACTTATCCATAAGCTCAAGCTTTCTCGCCCTCTCCCAAATAGCCTGCCTGGCTACCTCACTCCACTTAACATCCTGATGTTTCTTAATAATCATATGCAAATCCTCGGGGATTGCCAAAGTCATATTAACCATTTTTCATCACCTAAGTAGAATAAGTAATCTTACTTATTTAAGGTTTTCGGTTTACTTTTATATCCCCTTCTCAATCAGCTCTAAAATCTCTCTTGCGATTCTTAACCCTTCTTTGGTCTTAGGCATCTCAATCCTCACCCCAGCTATATTTGCAATAACCCTGTCCTCAGCATTATCTTTAACCCCTTCTTGCCTACCCTCAACCCCATCCTCAACCCTAATATGCACTATCTCAGGCTGCATATTGTCTGGTTGCACAGGCTCATCAAACATTTTAAACAAGGATCCAGAATTATCATCAGGTTTAACATTCTCTTGCTTAACCCCTGCTAGCTCCTCTCCACCAGCCAAGGCTTCTTCATAAGGTTTTTTAAGCTCTAAATAAGGCCTGCACTGAATCACATATAATTTCCCATTCTCAATCCCAAACTCTATATCTCTTGGATTATTATAGAACTTCTCAATATCATTCCCAAGCTTACCAAGCGCCTTGATTTCATTTAAGTTTAATACAGCACCTTCTGCTTTCCCAGCATCCAGCTTCATTTTTTTAGTCTTCTCCATAGTCTCATCCCTTGTATACATAAACTCTTTCCTGCCCAGAGCAGCCTCTTTAACTTCTAAAGACCCCTTGTCAACAAAGTACTTATCAGGATTAACCTGGTTCAGCACAACAGCCTCACCATATCCAAACCCGGCTTCTATTAGCATCCTTTCAGCATCTTCATCTCCATGGCTTGTAAACACCACCCCAGATTTCTCGCTGTTAATCTGCCTTTGGATGATTATAGAAACTGCAACCCCGGTCTGCGAAATACTCTTTTCAGCCCTGGACATCATAGCAGAATAACTATAAAGCGAAGCCCAGCAGGCCTGCATAGCCTTGATAATGTTGCTTCCCCCCCTTACATTAAGGTAAGTAACAGGCTTCTCTAACCCAGCAGCAGCTTCAGCAACCAAAGACCCTCTTACAGCAACATAAGGCAGTTCTCTTCCTGATTTAATCATGGACAATGTAGGCCCATTAAGCATCTTAAACACATCAAGATTGACATTCAAATTGCTGTAATTCTCAATTATCTCCCTTCTCAAGCTCCCGCCAACACTTGCATTCATTATCATCCCCTGAATCTTCTCAGCAGTATCTTGCATATTCTCACTGTCAACATTCTTCAGCATATTCCTCACAATGTGCTTGATTCCATTCTCCTCAAGAAACTGCTTGAAAGCCAGGTGAGTGATTACAAAGCCCGGAGGAACAGGAAACCCGGCATTATACATCTCAGCTAAACCCCAGGCCTTCTCCCCAATAACCTCTCTGGCTTTTTTATCAACATCCTGAAACCATAAGCTAAAGCCTTCCTCTTCCATGTAAAGAAAAGGTCTCCCCAAGTTTAATAACTTTTCCTTGCTTGCCCACACCCCAAAGTTTTTATAATCCCACTCATTATACCAATCAATGCTAGCGAAAAACCAGCTCCTCTCTTATTGGAAAGCTAAAAAAATAATAAAAGCTGAACAATTATTTCAGGCTTTTCTTGCAATAAAAAGAGAGGATTTTGTCCTCCCGGAATACAGGCACCAGGCATATGAAGACACCCCCCTGCCCTTAGGTCATGGAGCCACAATCTCCCAGCCCACAACAGTCATGTTAATGCTCCAGGCATTAAAGCCAAAGCAGGGAGATAACATCCTTGAAATAGGCACAGGCTCAGGCTATAATGCAGCATTGCTCTCTTATCTTGTAGGAATAAAAGGCAAAGTAACTACAATTGAATATGTAAAAGAGCTTTTTGATTATGCCTCAGAAAGGCTAAAAGATTTCAAAAATGTAAAAGTAATCTATGGTGATGGAAAATACGGCTATAAGCAGAAATACCTTTACAATAAAATTATTGTTACAGCAGCTTCAGATGACATCCCCCAGGCACTAATAGAGCAGTTAAGGGTTAATGGAACATTAGTCATGCCAATAGGCCCTTTCCATAACCAGCAGGTATTCAAAATTAAGAAAACAAAAAAAGAGTTAAAGAGAAAATCAATTGGGAATTTTATCTTTGTTCCTTTGAAATAATCAATTTTTAGTGTCAGCCAAAACATTTAAATATAAGTTATACATTGAAGTATAACTATGGCAGTAACAGAATCAACAGTTAAAAGGTGGGGTAATTCTCTAGGCATGATTATCCCCCAGGAAGCAGCAAAGCAGATGAAACTGCAGGAAAACCAAGAGATTATTGTAGAGATAACTCTTAAACAAAAGACAGAAGGATTCGGCATGTTTAAAGGGGCAAAACCTTTCAAAAGAGAACACGCTATTCTCGAAAGGTGATTTTATTGGATTACATCCTGGATACCTATGCGTGGATTGAATATTTTCTTGGCACTAAAAGCGGGAGTGTGGTAAAGCGATTAATAACCAGCAATTTCACTCTCATTACTCTAGAAAGCTCTATTTCTGAAATATACTTATGGTGCCTAAGGGAAGAAAAAGATTTCAATAAAGTTTTAAACATCATCAAGACGCATTCTCATATAGGGCCAATTACCTTAACCAACTGGATTGAGGCAGCAAAAATAAGAGAACAGCAAAGAAAAACTATGAAGGACTTTGGATTAATGGATGCAATCATTCTTGCAAAACAACGGGAATTCAACGCAAAAGTTGTTACCGGAGATCCGCATTTCAAAAATCAGAAAGATGTTATGTTCTTGGAATAATTGGTTTTTTTCCCGCAATGCTCCATAACAATTCAAAATGCTTTTTATAGCTCTCTGCTAATTGCTTGTTTTCAATAAGAATAATTGTAAAAGGCTCCCAGATAATGCTTGCTATCTTATTCCCATAAGCCAGGGTAGGAGTAGGATTAAAATACTCTTCAGGAATATACCGATAATATATATTTTTCTTCTTGTATACAAATCCAGCCCCTTCACTTGTCAATAACCTCTCCTTGATTCCTGCTTTTTCTTCCTTTTTAAAATACTGCTCCATTAAAACAGGAAACATTTCCTTAAACTTACTTTCATCAATCCCAAAAGCAACAAAATCTTTTTTTGTTCTTAAAATATCATTCAGCAGAGTTTTAAATCCCTCTTCACCTTGATAAACTTCAACATTTAACCCCTCTTCCCTCTTTTTCATAACCTCCAGAAGCCTTGGCAAAACCTCCCCCACATTCTCTTCTTTTTCATGAACAAAAGCCAATAGTTTATCAGGATGTGCAGCGTTGTAATAGTTAACATTATTCTTGACAACAAAGCCAGCTAACCCTTTTTTCAACAGCTTTTCAAGAAAATCATAAATAGTTGTCCTATGCAATCCTGTTTCCTCTTTTATCTTATGCACAGGAACAGCGCCAAGCTTTAGCAAAGCCAGGTAAACCTTAGCCTCTCCAGGGCTTAACCCAACATC
>DATDYH010000126.1:0-15120 GCA_035289045.1 Candidatus Nanoarchaeia archaeon | reverse complement strand
AGTACGGCTAAAGACTTATACTTTAACCATTACCTCTCTCTGGTTTTCGGCTCTGCCGTGAAGCCCGGTTTGCAGTTACAACAGGGGGCTAACCTGCCAGCCTAGTCATTAGTTATTGTGATTTTTGGGTTTATAAAGATGGTGGAGAAAGATTTAAATACTACTTATGATACTTAGTGGTATAGGTGGAAAATGGCAATCTCTATTAAAGTAAGTGAGGAGAATTACAGGAATTTAAGCATGTTGTCTGGAAGACTGCAGGAGATGCTTAAGAAACCTGTTTCTTTGAATGAGGCAATTAGCTTTTTGTATAAAAAAAAGGGATTGAGTGAGTTAGCAGGAAGCTGGAAGATGAGTGATGGGGAAGTGAGGGATTTTCAGGAGAGCTTGAAGAGGGGATGGAAGAGATGGAAGATGGCATCTGCCTAGATACTGATTTTCTTGTGAATTTTTTGAGAAGGAAGAAAGAAGAAGTGGATTTTATTAAGGAGAATGAGGCTGAGAAGGATTTTGCGATGACCTTTGTGAATGCTTTTGAGCTTTATTATGGAGCTTATAAATCTGGTGCCAGGGAACAGAACTTAGAGGCTGTTGCCCGTTTACTGGAGAGGATTCCTGTGCTTGAGTCTTCTCATAGTGTTATGAAAAAGGCTGGAGAGATGTTAGCAAGGCTGGAGAAAGAGGGGAAACTGATTGATTTTAGGGATCTTTTTATTGGGGCAGCTGCTTTAACTTATGGATATGGGTTGAAGACCGGGAATGTGAAGCATTTTGAGAAGATTAATGGGTTAAAGATTGTGTAGGATTATGAGAACTTCACTTAGCTTTGAACATTTTTCCGTGCCCAGGAATAATAAAATCTGCAAGCTTTAAAATTCTTTGGCGATTCTTATAAAATAACTTTTTATTAAAGCAGTCTTCTTCTAACAATTTTACTTTTTCATCACCTTTGAACCAAAATAAATCTCCGGTGCAAGCAGCAATGCCCTGATTGGTTTTTACTAAAAGAGTGGCGCTCTCTTCTGAATGACCTGGTGTTGGGATTAGTTTAAGGTTTTTGGTTAGCCTTTGATTTTCAGGGCTCCTATCAAAGATATCCTCCCAAAAAGCAACTCCTAGAGCAATAAAACGGGCTTTTTCAAATAAATAATTACAGCCTGTATGGTCTGGGTGAAAATGGGTAATAACCACAAGATTAATATCTTCTGGGCTTAATTTTCTCTTTTTTAAAGCATCAATAATCTTTTCTTTATCCTGAGGGTTCCCGGTATCAACTAAAATATTTTTACCTTCATCCTGAATTAAAACAATTGTAGAACCGGCGCTGCATCTGGTTTTTGAAATATTTTTAAAATAGCCTTCAACCAAAACCATGAGTTCTGCCATAATATTGGGTTATGATAGATGTTTATTAAACCTTTTATTTGATGCCCCGGCTGCTTGCAGGGGTTCACTTTTTTGGCAGAAGCTTGATTGCTGTATTTGACAAGTCGGTTGAGATTTGTATATTGGTTTCAATACCACTTCTGGTGGTGATGTGCCGAGTTCCGGTTATTTCGTCTGCATGTTCTAAGTAAACCAGACCATCTGATAGTTCTTGGTTATTTGCTGCTAATGCATCAACATATGCCGAAGCTGCTCTTGATAATAAATGAAAGCTTCCAGAATAGGATAACTTATCAAATTTTTTTAGCAGGGTGATGCCCTCGTCTATTCTAAACCCGGCTTTTTGCAGGCTGTTAAGATAGATATCTGTTGCAACAATTACTGAATCACTATTTGATATGGGTTCATCATTATAGCGGTTTATTGCTTCGCTTAGAATGCCTTTTAACCTTGTTGTTTTTTGAGATTCTGATAATGTTGTGTCCAGGTAAACTTCAGCAGCACTTAATTCGTATTTATGTTCAAATTTATAAGATTCTTTATCTAAGAATCTGAGGGATGGAAAAACCACATACTGAAATGCAGAGTAAATTATTAATCCTGCAACAGAGATTCCAATTACTTCTGCTCTGCGCTTTTTTAGCCTTTTATATTGTTTTGTGCTTGCTATTCCATGAAGAGCAGCGGTTATGCTCTGTTTTAGTAAATAATATTTTCTTTCTCCAGGGCTCATTAGGTATAGTTTGTCCCCTTCGCTAAGATTACCTGCGCTAAAATCCTGGGCAGTTCTTGTTACTAAATCTTGGCTTAATCCTATTTCATCAGCGACTTTTAGCATGTCATCAAGAGTGTAAGAAGATTGAGGCTGAACATTAGCGCGGCGAAGAGCTAATCTAAATACTTTATTAAACTCCTGTTCAGTATAACTTGCTTGCTCTTGTGGTTGTTTTTGCTTTGTTCTTCTTGACATGGTTAACTTAAGATAGCAAAATTTTTAAAAGTGTTGTTCTGGTTATGAAAACCTAACTGATGAGAATGATGGCTGCTTTAATTCAGCTCCTATGCCTCTGCCTATGAAATAGGAGGATTGGGAGGAGAATAATGATAATAAGCTGAGAGTGTCTTTTTGCTCTTCCATTATGACTAGCTTGGCTTCTTTGATGCCTGCTAATGCTTTTGCTTCCTGGACTGCTGTGTCTAGGTTGCCTAACTTGTCTACTAATCCAAGCTCAAGAGCCTCACTTCCTAGGAAGAATTCACCTGTCTTTACTTTTTCAATATTCTTAATTGTCCTTTTTTCCTGGATTTTTTTTAGGAAAGCTGCGTGGATGAGCTGGAGCTTGCTGTCAAGGATTGCTTTTTCCTCTAGTGTTAATTGCTGGAAGGGGTTTCCAAGTTCCTTGTATTCTCCAACTGAAAGCTGTTCGTAATTCACCCCTAGCTTGTCCATTAAGCCTGAGAATTCAAGATAAGAAGAGGTTACTCCTATGCTTCCGGTTATTGATAATTCATCTGCTATGATTAAGTCTGATGATGAGGCAATCCAGTAAGCTCCTGATGTGCCGATTTCCCTTATAACTGAGATTACTGGCTTGTCTATACCTGCTATGAAATCTGCTATTTCTTTTGATGCAATAACTGTGCCACCCGGGGAGTTGATTACCAGGATTATTGCCTTTATGTTATTGTTCTTGCTTGCTTTGTCTAGGTTATTGATTACCGAGCTTGTTGGTGGCTGGAGAGAGAATGGGTATTGCTGCAGGGTTGATAACTCGCCTTCAATGTTTATTATTGCTATTTCATCTTCTGCCAGGATTTGCGAAGATGTGATTATTTTTGAGACTGAAAATGTTAAGAGCCAGATTAGGACTATTGCTATTATTAGGATGTGCCATCTTCTGAATTTCATATTACTGAAATGGGGGAAAAGTTTAAGAAATGATTGGCTGGACCCGGCGGGAATTGAACCCGCTACCTCACGCATGCCGAGCGTGCATTCTACCGATGAACTACGAGCCCTTGATTTTTAGGTCACAAACAGGTTTAAATACTTTTTAGCTATTATATAAACCATGAAAAAGAGGATTGATATTGGACTTGTAGTTTCCTGGATACTAATTATCCTGGGGCTGATTATGCTTGCTGTTTTTGTGATTGGCAAGTCCTTTGGTAAGATATAGAATATAGCTGTTTTTAACTGCCGAAATGCAGATTTTTTGACCTAGGAATCATTATTGTTCTCTAAAATATATATTAAAAACAATAAAATTCTGAAAGAATTTTAGTGTCTCAAAAATATATTTTACAAAATATATTTTTAAAACAACAGACAAGAGACAAGTGCGCGGGTCAGGCTTATAAATAAAAACACCCTAATTTTTCGTATGAACAAAAAATTTAATATCTTCTCTTTGCATGATGATGTCTTGGATAGACATCCGCGCTCATGGATTTGTATAAAATCTCAAAATCTGGAAAAAATAGTTTTTAATCTTGAGAGTGAAATTCTTAAAAATAGAAATCTTACAAGAGAGTCCTTGAGCAGAGAAATGGGATTATGCTTTAACTGTTCTCATGGAATGATCAAACAACTATTTCAAGGTAAAAAGGCGTATTATCCAATCCCTTTTTTGCTATACCTTCTTGGAAAAACAGGGAACCTCTCTCTTTTAAAGAGTTTGCAAATTACATCCCTAAAGGTAAATTCTGCCTCTTCACTATCTTTAAAGCTCCCTTCTAAACTCAATAGAACTCTTGCTAAGATCCTGGGGGCTTTTATGGCTGATGGAAGCTTTACCCTTAATGTTCGTTTTGCTTCTTACCAAAAATCTGATTTAGATATTCTTTCTAAAAAGTTGGCTTTTTTAGGAATTAAATTTTCTGAGAGTTATGTGGTTTCTCGGAAGGAATTTCAGATGGGGATTGTAGTTAATAAAAAGAATCTAAAATTACTAAAACAACAGATTTTCCCTTATTTTAGCTCCCTAAGCATTCAAAGCAAATATACCCTGGAGCTAACGGACGAGCATAGAGATAATGTTCAGGCTTTTGCTAAATGGTTATTTGATGAATTTGGAGTAACCTCTCTTGTTTTAAGACACTCCCGAAAGAATGCTTGGAGGGTTATTTATTCAAACAAGATTATTGCGAGGTATCTTATGGCCTTTTTTGAAGTTTCACCAGGGCCTAAAACCTATACAGCATTTGAACCCCGCCTTATTCGAGAATCCACTCTTTTTGTAAGGAGAGAATTTGCAAAAGGCGTATTAATGTTTGATGGACATGTAACTCAATTTGGCACAATTTCTTTTTCTACTGTAAGCAAAAATCTT
Source organism: Candidatus Nanoarchaeia archaeon (assembly GCA_035289045.1). Classification (GTDB taxonomy): domain Archaea; phylum Nanobdellota; class Nanobdellia; order SCGC-AAA011-G17; family GW2011-AR20; genus DATDYH01. The sequence continues at coordinate 10,402 of DATDYH010000126.1, read as the reverse complement.
CATGATGCGATTAAGGATATATGGTCGTTAGATGGTCTAACACATTTTTCCTGTTTAGATAACAGGGGGAGTTATATCCTTGCTACCAAGAGAAATAATCCAATATCTAAAACTAAAAGTTACTTTGAAGAAGGCACTACCAAGGAGAATAGATTACAATGGGTTGTAGGCAAATACGGGAATGATCCCATTCCTGTTAAGGAAAATTCAAAGGTGAGTTTTCCTAAGTTAATGGATGTGATTATGTGTGTGGAGGTATGTGATACATTTTATTTAAGTAGCCTATTCCATTGCACTACATCTACACTGAGAGAATATTTAAATGTGTTATATAGGCAAAATAAGATTTACCTTAGTAGAACCCCTCAGCTGATGAGATTGGATACCTTCTCTCCTAAGACCACTATACTTTTACGGCGAGAGGTTCATGATTTAATGTTTAAGAAGATTAAATCTCGTTTTTCTACCTATTATAAATTTGCTAAATTACTTGACCTAAAAAAAGGCACTTTTTCTGCGATGAAGGTTAGAAAGAGTAGGATACCTCTGCTTGTGCTAAGTAAAATGATAGCTTTATTAGATATTGACAAAAATTTAGTCCTGAATAATATTGAAAGAATAGACAGAGAGGCTATATTAATTAACAACTCTGCCTAATTTCTCGAATTCTCCACCATTAATTAATTGCCTGATTATATCTTTAAGGTCCTTTATTTTTACCCTTATTTGCTTCATTGTATCTCTATGCCTTAGAGTTACTGTGTCATCTTTGAGTGTCTCAAAATCAATCGTGCACCCCAAAAAGGTGCCTGATTCATCCTGGCGAGCATATCTTCTGCCAATACTTCCTGATTCATCATAGAAGCATTTGAAGTCATGTTTTAATAATTCAAAGACTTCCCTTGCTTTTTTTGTTAATTCTTCTTTATTGGATAATAAGGGGAAGATTGCTGCTTTTATCGGCGCTAATTTTGGATGGAGATGAAGAACTATGTTTTCTCTTTTTGAATCATATTCGTATGCTTCATACATAAATGTTAGGAATGCTCTGTCAATGCCCTGGGAAGGCTCAATGACTTTTGGGATGATTCTGGTTTTGGATGCTTCATCAAATATTCCCATCTGTTTGCCTGAATGCTTTTGGTGCTGGGTCAGGTCAAACTGCTGCCTGTCTGCTGAGCCATGGATTTCTTTAAATCCTATGCCTGGGAAATTGTACTCAATATCATAAGTTGCTTTTGAGTAATGAGAGAGCTCTGCTTTTAGATGCTCTCTGATTCTTAGGCTTTCCGGATTGATGCCAAGGGAGATGAACCAGTTGAGAATTTCCTGCAGCCAGTAAGCGTGCCATTCTGTTATTGCTTTTTGCTTTACAAGCTCTGAAAGCCTGATGTTTTCAGCTGGCTTTTTTGCTAGCTGGAGCTTTTCTGAGAGGAAGCTGACAACAAGAGCTTTATCTATTGCATAGCAAAAATCATTTTTACCCGGGTGGATAAAATACTCTATTTCAGCCAGCTCAAACTCCCTTAGCCTGAAAAGAAAATTTCTTGGTGCTATTTCATTCCTGAATGCCTTGCCTATTTGGGCTATGCCAAAGGGAAGCTTTGCCCTTGATGTTGCTATAATTGTGTCAAATGAAGCAAAGATTAACTGGGCTGTTTCCCCTCTTAGATAAGCTGTTGATGAGGAGCCTTCCTGGGCACCAATTTTTATTGGGAACATTAAATTGAAATCTTTTATGTCTTTGAATGGTGATTTGCATTTTGGGCATGAAAGGTTATGCTGCTTGAGCAGTTTTGAGAGTTCTGCTTGTGATAATCCTTCTACATTGACTTTCAGCTTTTCCTCTATGAAATGGTCTGCCCTTAGCTTGTTCTTGCATTTTGGGCATTCCAATAACAGGTCTGAGAAGCCTGATAAATGGCCTGATGCTTCCCAGATTTTTTGGTGGGAGATGATTGAACCATCTAATCCGAGCATATCGCTTCTTGATTGGACAAAGGTTTTCCAGAATTCCTGCTTGATGTTGTTTTTTAATTCCACACCTAATGGGCCGTAGTCATAGAAGCCTGCTAATCCACCGTATAGCTCGGATGAGGGGTAAACAAAACCTTTTTTCTTGCAGAAAACTGCTAATTCTTCGATGCTTGGCTTTTTGGCTGCCATGTTACTTAGCTTTTGGCTTAACTGGTATATATGCTTTTGGGATGTCTTCAAAATTGATTAAATTATTGCCTTCTATTCTCGGGCAGGATGTGTTGACCCAGAATTGGATTTGGGGGAAGTTTTCAAGCTCTTCAAGCTGGAGAGTGTTTGCTGCAAAGATGAAGGATTCCTGCTTTAATGATGCTTTTAGCTTTAATGCTAACTTAAGATTCTCCTGCCCTGGCTTTGTGGAGACTATAATGCCTATTCTGTCTGCTGCTATGAATTTTTTGATTTTTCCCAGCCTTTGCTTTTCATACTGCTCAATTTCTTTATTGCTGATTTGGGAGAACTCTTCTGTTTCCGGGTTTAAAATATAAGTTGGCTTTTTTGTTTTTCTTGCGATGTATATTGGGTGGAATTTTCCAGGACCGATGTAAAGGTAAGAATCCACTTTTGCTTTTGAAAGATTGGAAAGATTGCAGCCTGTTACCTGGCCAAGGATTACTGAGCCTTGAATGAAGTTTTGTATTTCCGGGAGAAGGTGGATATACTGGATGATTGAGACTAAGCCTATTTTTCCTTTAATCCTGACTTTTTTGAGCAGTGCTTTTAGCTCTGCTGGGGATACTTTTGCTTGTGTGTTTATGAAGAGGGCTTTCATAGTTTTAACTTTTTTATTTCAGCCTCATTTGAGATGATTGCTGAGTTGCCTGAGGGGTCTTCTATTATTATTTTTAATTCTTCTTCCCCAAGCTCGACTTTCCAGAGCTTTTTTAACAGGTTCTTAGCTGATTTTTTTTCTGACTTTTCTTCTGCTGTGTCTCTTTGGGATTCAAGAATGTTTTTGAATCTTGTAAGCAAGCCTTCGATATTGGAGATGTAGCCTATTGATGCTGGGCCTGGAGTAACAGACATTTTTAACTGGGGGACTTTAATTGTTGCCTGAGAGGACCTGACAACCCGGATGTTAAGGTCTTTTTTGCTTTTGATTATGAAGGTGTAAGATATTGGGCCTTTGTTTTCCTGTGACTCAATATCTGAGGTGTGGTATTTGCATGAAGTGCAGGTCATGGACATTAAAAAGCATTTGCCAAAATAAGGAATTTCTTTTTCTTCTTCAATTAATGTTAATGTAGATTGCTTGCAAAAAGGGCATAACTGGTTTTTTATTTCGTTCATAATAATAAGAATAAAGAAATGTTTATAAGATTATTCACTCATCTTCATCAACTATTGATGATGACTTAGCTGATGCTGGGGCTTCATTATTTCCTCTGTCTACCACTGCAAAGCTTGGGGTGACAACAATCCAGTCATCACCGAAACCTGCTATATCTCCCCCGATTGCATCACAGGTTTTCTTGATTTTGTTTACTGCTCTTTTAAGCTCAACAATATCTTTTTCCTTTATTGGCCTGATATTGACTAAAGCTATTGTTGTGCCTTCTCTTAATGCGTCAAGTGCAGGCTTGATGTCTGAAAAGTCCTCAATAACAAATGGCTTGATAAGAATCTTGGCTCTTGGAGCTGATGCTCCTTTTATAGGGTCAACTTCTACATACTCGTGAAGCTCGTCATTGTACTCAGGCAGTTTTTTACTGCCCTTGAATAGTTTCTCTTTTATGTTAAAAAAACCGCTGCTCATTTTCTATTACCTCTAAGATAGCAACAGATATATAAACATTTCTATAGTTTGCTACCTAATGTACTTATGATGTTTAAGACCTCCAATCTTGTATATGTTGGGGTGTTTGGGTCATCTGAAATGCTGTCCAGCTCTTCCAATGCCTTATCAATTCTTATATTTTGCTCATAAGTGCCTTTGCATAATGTTGCTATTGCCTGGTCAAGTTTTTCCTTGATGTTCTTTGGTATTGTTGTATCATCCTTGATGGTTTTAAGAACGAGGACAATTTCTTCTATTTCCTTTTCAGCCATTTTCACCTCTCTATGATTTTAAGCCTTTAATCAGTTCTTCCTGGAGTTTATCAGCCTTTTGCTTTATGCTTGTTTCCTGCTTTTCTATTGATTTAATCCTTAACTCAAGGATTTTCTTCCTTTCTTCAAGTTCTTTGATTGTTGACTGCTGGTCTGATGAGAGCATGATTGTGCCTATAATCCTGTAGATTGATTTTGGTGATTTCTGGAGCTCTGACAATGCATTGTCAACTTCTAATAATTGCGACTGGAAAGACTGTTTTTGATTTAGAAGAATCTGAAGATTCTGCTCCAGATTCTGAAGCTGGCTCATTTTTTCCTGGTTATGCTCAGCCATGTTAGTCTGCCTTTACTTTTGTGCTTACGACTCTTGGCTTGTAAAGAATTTTAGAGCCGCAATATGGGCAGCGGATTTTCTTTTTTGTATAATCCTGCTTTACTATTTTTTCACATTGAAAACATTTGTGGGTTACCATGGTTATAATGAATATGCCCTGCCTGTTAATTTTGACTGACAACCTTTGCATTGCCAGATGCCAATTGATAATCTTTTTACTTTTAACTTGCTGCAATAAGGGCATTTGTGCTTTGCCCTTAGTTTTGCCTCAATTTTCTGGACTTTTTGCCTGGTCTTTCTGCCGTATCTTGCCCCGAATCTTCCGGCTGAGCCAACTTTTTTTGTTCGCATGTTCAAAATTTAGATGGTATTATAGGATAGTATTGTTTTTTAAAGCTTTTGGGATTTAAGTGAGCTGCGCCCCGGTTATTATTTCTGACAGGGTTTCTGCTCTTCTTCTCTCGATGTAGGTAAAAGCTCTTTTTTCATATTTATTAAATCTTCTGGTAAAGAGAGCCGGGTAAGCTATAGCCAGACTAGTGTTCCAAAATGTGAGTGGGTGCTTGCCTTCTTTTAATGAATTTTCATATTGTGTTTCTACTTTGGCTATCAATTTGACATATTCTTCTTCGTAAGACATTTTAATTATTTTATATTAAATGGGGCTACCAGGATTTGAATTCCCTAAGCCTTTCTTTTTAAGAAAAGCTCTCCTGGGTCAGCGGGTCCCAAACCCGCGAGCCTGAATTGTCCCTTATTTTGCTAATAAGTCCAGACTAGCCGATAGCCCCTTGAAATTGATAAAAAAAGAGTGTTAATAAACCTTCCTCTCGGTTTGTTTCAGATAATTCTCAACTTTCTCCCGGATTTTTTGCATTTGGCATAAAGCATTTTTACATGCTTCTTCTGTTACCTGCTTTCCATAATAGTTAATCCTGTTTCTTAATATTCTCATGTCATCAAAATCATCTCCAAGAGAGGAATCTTTGATTATTTCTTTGAGAAAGGATGTGTAACATTCATGATTATAAATTTTGAACCCCTGCTTTAATGCAAGTGCCTCCAGCAGCTCCCGAAGCGAGTCATAAGCAAGGCTTATTTTTGAGCTGATGGTTGTTGCATTCAGCGGAAGGAGCTTTTCACTCTTGAGCTTATCTTCGCTTAGCCTTATTAAGGAGGTTATAAGCCCGGGCTCTGAGGAGACTTCTTTGGCAAGCTTTTTGAATGTACACTCTAACCAATCCATGTTTGTTTCCACCTCCCAAGCAGGAGATACCCGTTGAGGATATTTATTTTTAGCTCTTGGTCATGCATTTCCTGAAATGTAGGAAAGTTGAATACCTGGATTGTTCTTTTTAGCTTGTTTTCAAAAGGCTTAAGGTTTAATGCTTTTTTGCCTGCCATTATTGCAAGGTCTATGTCTGAATCTTTTTTGTTTTCTCCTTTTGAAAGAGAGCCAAATAGGATGACTATAGGATTGGTAAATTGGTCATGGAGATAAGTTAATAAGCCTGATTGCTGGAGTTTTTTTCTCCAATAAATTCTTGCAAGTTCTATGAATAAAGGTTCTTCCTTGTTTGCCCAGAAAAAGAGATGATTAAGATAAGGCTCTCTTTTAAGGAGATTTTCTTTATGAAGCCTGTTGAGAAGCTTTGATGCTGTTGGTGGGCTGATGTGCATAAGCCTTGCGTACTGCCTTACTGAATAACGCTCATAGCAGTCTTCTATAAAGAGTGCTAAGTTGTTAAATATTTCTAACATATGTTAATATAATTTAACATCTGTTTATAAGGCTTTTGTTTTTACTTGTAATATGTTATGGATTAGAATGTATGTTGTTAAAGAGGCGTAAAGATTATTTTTTTCCTTTTTTAACAGGCTCTTCTTTTTTTGTTTGTGTGGGTGCTGCTGGAGCTGCTTTTCCTACAGGAGTTTTGCCTGCTGGCTGCTTGCCGCCAGCTGGTGCTGCTGCTTCTGGTGCTGGTGTTTGTGCTGCTGCTGGTGCTGCGGCCTGTGCTGCAGCTTGGACTGCTGCAAGCTTTTCCATTTCTTTTTTAGCCCTCTCATTATAAGAATCCAGCTGCTGCCTGAGAATTGCTGTTTTTTCTTTTGGTGCTGCTGTTAATTCCTGCTGGAGTTCATTATTGTAATTTCCCTGGTCAATTTCTTTGCAGAACTCCCCTGATTGCTTGCCTTCAATTAAGATGCCTGCTGAGTTGCAAGAGCCTGAAACTGACTTAACAGCTGCTTTTAAGGTTTTCACTAACATAGAATCTTTTTTCATCTTTGCTATTTTAATTACCTGCTCTACTGACAGATTAGCTAGTTTTTGCTTGTCTGGTGTGCCAGAGCCTTTTTGAATAGCTGCTTCCTGCTTGATTAATTCATGAACAGGAGGGGCGCCTATTTCAATTTCATAGGTTTTTGCTTTTAAATCAGCAATGATTTTTACAGGGACTTTCATGCCTTTGAAGGCTTGTGTTTTTTCATTTATTGCTGCTAATAGCGAGTTTAGGTTGATGCCTGCCGGGCCCAGCTTAGTTGCCAGGTTCTGGTTAGCTACTGCTTTTCCGCCTTCTATTAACATGTCAAATGTTTCTTTGCTCATTTTTCTTCCTCTGCTTTTTCCTCTTCGCCTTCTCGTCTTATAACTTTTACTGAATCTAGTTTAACAGTGATTGGGATTGGGACTGCTGATTCCAAAAGTTCGACTACAACCTCTTCTTTTTGAGTGTCAATTCTTGTTACTTTTGCTTTTTCTCTTTTGAATGGGCCTGAGATTATTTCTACTATATCACTTTTCTGGATATTTACCTGGGTTTTTGCCTGCTCAAGCATATGCTCTATTTCCTGGTAATTAATAGAGCTTGGCAATACTCCCCTGGCATATGGGACGCCTGAGGCTGCTTCTTCTGCATCTATCTTTGTTTCTGCTTCTATGAATATATAACCCCGCATATCATGAGGGTGGATTGCTGCATATACTGCAAGATTCTTTTTTTTAGAGTTTGAACTGACAAAATCCAGAACTTGCTCTTCTCTGTTTGCTGTTGTCCTTAATGCGAAGATTTGTGACATTATCTCATTAATAGGTAGATGACTTGGACTATAAAACCTATGCCTCCTATGATTAGTGTGCCTATGCCTGTTACCTTGACAACTGCCTTGAATTCCTCTTTAGAAGGCTTTTTTGTCACTAACAGGACTCTTTTTGATTCTATGATAAAGGTTTTTAACTTGTCAATCAGTTGCATATAAGTCTGCTGGGAAAAATGGGTTTATAAATGTTATTATGGGGTTTGGGCTAGAGCTTCTTTTAGGTGTTTAATGTAGCCCATTACAAATATCTGATCCCAGCCATTAGCGACTACTGCATCAATACTCTCATTTTTGCAGAAAGTTTCTGCTGCCTGCATGGATGGGAAATCCATTGAGGTTGGTTCAAAACCATGCTCTTTGAGGTCATTTGCGACAAATTCTCTAGCGCCTCTCTCATAATCCAGATGAGGAACTTTCTTGGATTCTGGAGGCTCTTTTAAAAGATGGATTAATCTTTGAGGGGGGCATGAAGAGAAGATGAATATTCACTCCTATCTAAGGTGATTACTCCTTCTGGAGGGTCAATTAACTGTCCGCGTGTTCCATGATGTAACCAATAATTTCTATCCCAACAAACAATATATTTCATTTTAACCCTTTATGACTTTGAATATGAACATTAATCAACGAACTCTATGCCAAGCTCTGATTCCATCTCTCTTTTCTGCTTTTGAGGGGCTGTTCTTTTTGGGCCAAAGATTTGGGGAGATTGGACTCCTGTGATGATTAATAAGGTCTTGATTGTTTTTTCCAGGTCATCTGAAATCTGGGCGCCCCAGATGATTTTTGCATCTTCATCCAGTTTTTGGGAGACGGTTTCAACTACTCTTCTTGCCTCTTCTAATGTCATGTCAGGGCCTCCAGAGACATTAATTAATGCGCCTGTTGCTCCTGAGATTTCAACATCCAATAGTGGGTTGGTTATTGCTTTTTCAACAGCTTCTGTTGCCCGGTTTTCTGTGTCTGATTCTCCTACTCCAATCATGGAAACCCCGCCTTTGCCCATGACTGCTTTAATGTCTGCAAAATCAAGATTGACCAAGCCTGTCTTGGTGATTAGTTCTGCTATGCCTTTGACAGCATTTGTAAGGATTTCATCAGCTACCTTGAATGCTGTATGCAATGGGAGGTCTGGTGCTAATTCAAGCAGCTTGTCATTTGGAATCACTATTAAAGTATCAACTATGTTCTCCATTTTTTCAAGGCCCATGATTGCATTTTCATACCTTCTCTGGCCTTCCATGGAGAAAGGAATGGTTACAACACCGATTGTTAATGCACCCATTTTTTTTGCAATGTCTGCTATTACTGGTGCTGCTCCTGTGCCTGTGCCGCCACCTAAACCACAGGTTACGAAAATCATGTCAGCTCCCTGCAATGCTTCTTTAATTGCATGCTCTGATTCATGGGCTGCTTCTTCGCCAACCTGGGGCATTGAGCCTGCGCCCATGCCTCTTGTTCTTTCTTTGCCTAAAAGAATTTTAGTTGCAGCATTTGTGTAGAGCAAGTCCTGGGCATCTGTGTTCATGGCTATGGTTTCTGCGCCTACTATGCCGATTTCAGACATCCTGCTTACTGTGTTGTTGCCTGCCCCACCTACACCAATTACCTTGATTTTGGCTGATTGATTAGCAATTAACTGCTCAAGCTCTTCATCCAATGCAGAGGACTTGTGAATCTCTCTTTTTATGTAAGCCTGAGGCCTTCTTGATGGCAATTGTGAAGCAGCTGACCTTAGTATTGAATCCATTTAGCATCCCTATAGTTGAAAATAGGATTGTGTATATAAACTTATTTATCTTTTAGTAGTTATTTTTTAGACGCTAAATCCCACTATTTTTTGAATGGTAAGGGGATTTGGCGTACTCAAGAACATATGTTTTTGACAGGATAGGTTTTTTGCGCAAGCAGGGCTAGAACTAAGCTATTTTGCTTTTTCCTGTTTTTCCTGGAGAGGCTCAAAGGAAACTGCCTTGATTTCAGGTATTCTTGAGAGAATCTCTTTTTCAAGCTCTTGTTTAATATGGGCTTCTTTGATGTTGCTTTTTATTACTGCCTGTTCTTCTGTGATTGTTACTTGGTATTTTGTTATGATGTGGGCTAACAAGCCTTCTAGCTTTTCCTTTGGAGAGGTTACTATTCTTAGTATTTTGATTTCATAGATTAATGTTTTTCCTGCTAATGGATGATTGAAATCAACTATTGTCCTGCCACCTGAGACTGATTTTATTGTTCCTATTATATTATCAAGATTTACCTTGAGGCCTGGAACTGGCCTGATGGATTCTTTAGTAAATAGGGAGGTGGGAACTAATTTGATTAAACTTGCCTGTTTTTTTCCAAATGCCTGTTCTGGAGCTAATGTTATTGTGTATGAGCTGCCTGGCTCTTTGCCTTCTAATGCGTCATCTAAGCCTTTGAGAATATCATTTTTTCCTAAGCAGATGATGATTGGCTTGTAGGTTCTGGATTTGTCATATAATCCATGGGCTTTTGCAGCTTCTTCATTTGTTAAGTCAAAGACCAGGCTGGAATCCTGGATTTTTGCAAGATATTCAATCTCTATGAAGTCATGTTTTTTAATTGGCATAATCTGGGAACAGAATTAACTTATATAAGGCTTTTTATTTTTGGGCTTATTTTTATGTATCTACTTGATAATAGAAAAATATATAAAGCGAGTTGGATTTTGGATTCTTAGATAAAGGGGATTAATGGAGGTTAAAAATGGCTTGGTATGATAAGTTATATTATGCTGGTGTTACTGGAATAACGATTGGGCTTTTAGCACTTTTTGGTTCAGGGGGTTATATGGCAATTACCCCTTCTCAACCAAGAAATAGAGATGCAGCAAGAGTGCTTGAAATTAACAAAATGTTA
>DATDYH010000125.1:0-3587 GCA_035289045.1 Candidatus Nanoarchaeia archaeon | reverse complement strand
AGCTTCTTGGTCCTGAATTAAAATATTCATTAGGGCAGTTAACAAACATCATTTCAAGATGCTTTTTCAAGCCATCAAATCCTGATAATCCTCTCAGCTTTGGAAAATGCACCCTGTAATGGTAAAATCCTCCTTCATGCTCTAAAGAAACTGCTTTTATCATCTCTTTTCATGCTTTGCAATACTCAGTTACAATATAAACCTTACCTCATCACCCCTTTTAAATAGTCACAAAAGAAAAGCTTATAAACAAAAAAGCTCTTTACAGCTTATGCAAAAACTCAGAGGCATAAATAAAACGATTATTCTCTCAGAACATCCAGACTTACCCCTGATTTTTTATCCCCTTATCATCCCCCTGAACCATTCAAATGAAAAAAGGGTTTGTGTAATTGGCCCAAGCCTTTACTTTAGACCAGCAAATACACCAGTTTATGCAACAGCAGGAGATTGTCTTGAATTTTTATTAAAAAAAGAGGGCATTTCATTCTCTGATTATTTCCCTCACACAGAAGAGCAGTCTCTCAAAAGGATGAGTAAGCTAAATATTGATGGAATGCACAAAACCCTCATTACAAGAGATTTTAGAACAGCACAACCATCTTTTCTTGTTGTTGCAGGGCTTTCCCATTTGCTGCCTCATGGCAGATTCCTCTTAGAATATGAAGAAACCCCTGTTGTTTCGCTTCATGAAGCCTTGACTAGTTATGGCCAAAAAGTTAATCCCCAGAACCAGGAGCAGGTTTTAGCATAATTTTTTATAATCTTCTCTTTTCTTTACTTTATGGGCGTCAACCTGTCTTCTTTGGTTCCAAAAAAAGAAATAAGCTTTGAAGAGTTAAGCAACAAAAAAATAGCAGTAGACGCATCCCAAATGCTCTACCAATTCTTGTCCTCAATCAGGCAGCCAGACGGTACTTCATTATCAGACAGCAAAGGAAGAACAACTTCTCATTTAGTGGGCTTGTCAACAAGAATCCCTAATCTAATCTCCAGGGGATTAAAGCTCTGTTTTGTTTTTGATGGCACCCCCCCTGAAATGAAGCAGGAAGAATTAGCATTAAGAACACAAAGAAAGCAGGAAGCAAGGGCAAAATTAGCAAAAGCCCGTGAAGAAGAGGATTATGAGGCAGTCTCAAGATACACCAAGCAGTCAATCTCAGTATACAAAGAAATGACCGAGGAAGCAAAGCAGTTAATTCTTTCATTTGGCCTGCCAGTAATCCAGGCGCCTTCAGAAGCAGAAGCCCAGGCAGCATTCCTGGCAAAAAACCATGATGTTGACATTGTTGCTTCCTCAGACTATGATGCATTGCTTTACCATGCTCCTTTAATGGTCCGCAACCTGACATTAGCATCAAGAAGAAGGCTGCCATCAGGCATGTACATCTCAGTTACACCAGAACTAATCTCCCTGCAGGAAACATTAACATCACTAGGCATTACCCATGACAAGTTGCTCCTGCTCTCAATCATGGTTGGCACAGACTTTAATCCAAAAGGGATAAAAGGTATTGGTCCTAAAACAGCATTAAAGCTTGTTAAAGAAGCAACCAATCCTGATGCAATGTTCAAAAGCCTTAATCCTGATTTTGACTGGAAAAAAATATACACCCTTTTTAAAAACATGCCAGTGGAAAAAAACTACAGGCTTTCATGGAATCAGCCAGAACCAGAAAAAATAAAAAACATTCTGCTTGAACATGATTTTAATCCTGAAAGGGTTGATAAGCTAATCTCCTCTCTTGAAACAACTTCAAAGCAAAAATCCCAGTCAAATCTTGGGAATTGGTTTTAAGGGGGAGCAGCTGCCGGAGTTTTATTTCCAAAGATGTAAAGTGCAACAGTTATAACAAGAAGCCCTAAAGCCCCACCTAAAATGAACTGAAAGTATTGGTCAAAATAAGAGAATAAGCTGGAGAAAGTAGCGCTTGTATAAGCATAACCTCTTATAAAGAATTGTAACGCGAAAACTTCTAACAACAAGAGTAAAGAATAGCCAACATACCTAGCTCTTCCCAAAAAAGTTCCCAGATTTAGGGCACTCATAACAATAAAAGGCAATGCAACAAGCAGAGCTGTAATAATCACCATGCCCATCACTCCTGAAGCATCCCCTAATCCAGTAACCCATTCAGCAGGCATGAAAGCCATAGCCATTACAGCAATAATCCCGGCAACAACAGCTGCCGCAGGCCTGTTCTCTGGAAACATTCTTGCAGTGCCTTTGAACAAGAATATAAACAACAACATCAAAATTCCCGCTTTCAAGAATAAGAATCCATAATCCCCATAATAGCCAATCCCAAAATAATCATACAATCCATACTCTAAATCATAAAACTGCGCACTTACAATCATAGGTAAAACAAGCATAAAAAAGCCAAGCATCACCAACCCCTTTTTGTTCATATTGCTTAAATCCAACACAAACATTTAAATGTTTCTATACAACAAATAAGCCATGCCAACATTAAAGCAGGCATTAAAAAACAAGCTAAGTGGACAAGAACTATCGCTTCTGCCAAGCTCATTTGACATAATCGGCAGTATAGCAATCTTCACAAGCTTTCCAAAAGAGCTGATAAAAAAAGAAAAGCTCATAGCCGGCTATCTTTTATCTTCAAATCATAACCTGCTTACAATAGCAAGGAAAACAGAGAATTATTCAGGGAAATACAGGCTTCAAAAAATAAAGATTATAGCAGGCAGGCAAACAAAAGAAGCCATTCATAAAGAAAATGGCATCATCTTAAAGCTGAATGTTGAAACATGCTATTTCTCTCCAAGAACTGCAGGAGAAAGGTTAAGAATTGCAAGTCTTGTAAAACCTCAGGAATCAGTTCTTGTCCTGTTCTCAGGCATAGCAGCATTTCCAATAGTAATAAGCAGGAATTCCCACTCAAAAGAAGTTTATTGCATAGAGATTAATCCGCTAGCACACAAATATGCCCTGGAAAACATCAGGCTTAACAAAATAACCAACATCACTGCATTAAAAGGTGATGTTAAAACAATCCTCCCAAAACTGAAAAAGAAGTTTGACAGAATCTTAATGCCTCTTCCAAAAAATGCAGAGGACTACCTAGACATGGCTTTAAAATCCCTTAATCCGCAAGGAGTAATTCATTTCTATGATTTCTCCCAGGAAAAAGACTTTCCAAGCTCATCATTGGCAAAGATAAAGAAGCACTGCAAAAAATTCAAAATATTAAACAAAGTAATCTGCGGCAATTACGCCCCATTTACAAAAAGAGTTTGCATAGATTTTCAGCCTTTATAGCCCGTGCAAACATAATAAATCTCCCTGCTTCTCTTCTTGCTTCCCTCAGGCTTAACAGCTTTTACAAATTTAAACCACTTTCTCAGCTCAGCAAGAAAATCATCAGCTTCCTTGCTCTGAAAAATCTTGGCAAGAAAATTTCCCCCAGGTTTCAAAACAGCCTTTGCAACCTCAAAAGCCCTCTCGCTTAGTTCATAAGACCTGTACTGGTCAGCCTCAATATGCCCTGTTGTATTGGGTGCTAAATCACTTAAAACAGCATCAAATCTTTTGTCTTTTATCTTGCCTTTTAAAAGCCCTATAA
>DATDYH010000124.1:0-3650 GCA_035289045.1 Candidatus Nanoarchaeia archaeon | reverse complement strand
GCTTCTGGGGAAATTGTATCTCATAGAACATCTTTGAATAACTGGCTTAGTCTTAGCCTTCTTAACAATCCCACAAGATTGTTTGATACAGGAAATAGCAAGTTGAGAGGGCAAACCTCTCTTTCTGAGGGATTGATAGACAAAGGGATGGAGTTGAATATTGTTCTTGATTTTTCTCTTCCAAGCCTGACTAATACAGAATTGCAAAGCTTTATGATAGACTTTTATAGTTTTAACTATCTCTGTTCTAGTTTCAATCTTAATCTTGGCAGTTGCTCTAACTTCCATAGAGATAGGGCTATTTTGAATCTTTATAAGTATATCGGAGGTGATGGCTCTCCTCCCCAAAGCAAGCAATGGGGTATCCGAGCCATAGGAAAATGAATTATTATTCTGCTTATAAAAGGATAAAGTTATATAAAACTTTAGTTTTAATACAAGCATGGATGAAGGGCTGATTTTAAAGTATGTCTTGCAGAATGCTGTCAGGTATAATGGGAAGGCTAATCCAGGGGCTATAATTGGGAAGGTCTTGCAGGAGAAGCCTGAGCTAAGGGCTGAGATTGAGAGGGTTTCTTCATATATTAATATAATTGTAAAAGATGTTAATACCATGACCTTAGAGCAGCAGAAAGAGAAGCTTGGGATGGTTGCGCCTGAGCTATTGCAGATGGTAGAGATGAAGCATGACAAGGAAGAGAGAAAAATTCCTGAGCTTAAGAATGTTCATAAGGGTGTTGTGATGAGGTTTGCGCCTAATCCTAATGGGCCCATGTCAATAGGGCATTGCAGGCAAGCTCTTTGGAACTGGTTTTTTGTGCAGAAGTATAAAGGGTGCTATATATTAAGGTTTGATGATACGGACCCTGGGAAAAAATACCCTATTAAGGAAGCGTATGGCTGGTTTAAAGAAGATTTAAGATTCTTAGGTGTAAAGCCTGGAAAGGTTGTTGTGCAGTCCAAAAGGCTAAAGATTTATTACAAGTATTCTGAAAGGCTTTTGAAAGAAGGAAATGCTTATGTATGCTGCTGTGGTGTTGAAGAATTCAGGAAGCTCAGGAATAAGCAGATGGAATGCCCCTGCAGGAATCTTCCTGCTGAAATGCAAATGGAGAGATGGAAGAAGATGTTTAAGGGGTATAAGGCTGGTGGGGCTGTTGTAAGAGTAAAAACAAACATAATGCATAACAATCCTGCTGTGAGGGACTGGCCTGCTTTCAGGATTATTGATAAATCAAAGCATCCGCTGGACAAGAAAACAAAAGTATGGCCTTTATTGAATTTTGCTTCTGCAATTGATGATTATGAGTTTAAGGTTACGCATATTTTAAGAGGGATTGACTTGAAGATTTCTGATGAAAGGCAAAAATATATTTATAGTTATTTTGGATGGGTGTATCCTGAAACAATGTATTCTGGGAAATTATTGTTTTCTGGGATAAAATCAACTTCTGAGGCAAGAAAACTGATTTCTGAAGGAAAGCTAACTGGCTGGGATGACCCAAGACTGGGGACTGTCAAGGCATTAAGGAGAAGGGGAATACAAAAGGAGGCTATTATTAATTTTATAAAAGATGTTGGAATCACGCCTGCTGATACACAAATAAGCTTTGATAAGCTTGCTGCTTATAACAAAGAGGCTATTGACAAGAAGGCAAACAGGTATTTTGCTGTGTTTAAGCCTTATAAGATTAAAATAGAGCATGCGCCTGAGATGGTTGCAAAAATTCCCTTGCATCCAGGCAATCCAAGGAAAGGTTTTAGAGTGTTGAAACCTGGTGGGGAGTTTTATCTGCAGGATAAGCTTGAGGATGATTGCAATTACAGGCTAATGCACTTGTTTAATTTCAGGAATAAAAAATTTATTTCCAAAGATGTTGACAAAAACCTGAATGCCAAGATGCTTCACTGGCTGCCTGCTGGCAAAGGGCTGGCCAAGATTAAAGCCGTGATGGATGATAATGGGGTTAAGGAGGGATTGGCTGAGCCCGGGATTAAAAAAGTTAAATTAAACGAGATGGTGCAACTTGAAAGGAATTTTTACTGCAGGCTTGACAAGAAAACCCCTGGAATGATGGTGTTTTATTACTGCCATGACTGATTAGCTTTTTTACATGGTTGATTGATTAAAACATTCTAACCGCAAGGCTTAAATATTTGCACTTATCTACACCTATTAACAAATAAATGCACTGGAGGTAAAATGGTGAATGTTACTTTATCAATCCCGCAGGAATTAAAGCAAAGAATGGATGGGCTTGAAGAGGTTAACTGGAGTGCTGTTGCAAGGCAGGCGTTTGATGAGAAAATAAAAGATATGGAGTTTATTAAAAAGTTCAAGTCAAAAAGCACCTTAACAGAAGGGGATGCCTTAAGGCTGGGGAAAGAGGTAAGCAGGGCTCTTAGCAATAGGCTGGGGAAACTCAGAAGGTAAAATGGAGCTTGTTGTGGATGCAAATGTAATATTTGCTGCCTTGATTAGAGAGGGCAAAACCTACGAGATTCTTTTTGATGAAAGACTGCACCTTTTTACACCCGAGTTCTTTTTTACTGAGCTTGAAAAGCATGCTGATTACCTGCTCAAGAAAACCGGGAGAAGCAGAGAAGAATTGAATCAGCTACTTGATGTGCTCAGAAAAAGAATTGCTCTTGTTCCTTTGGAGGAGCTCCAGCCTTATATTGGTGAAGCAGAAAGGATATGCCCTGATACTGATGATATGGCATATTTTGCCCTGGCTCTCAGGTTAAGATGTGCAATCTGGAGCAATGATAAGAACCTTAAAAAACAAAAGGCCATAGGGGTTTATTCTACTGAGGATTTAATTAAGATGCTATTTTGATTGGTGTGTAGGACACACACATATGATACCAGTTGATAGATATTAATCCTGCTTATATTTTTTATGCCTCTGCCATCCAAAATACACCTGGCTGGGTGTCAACCCATTCAAGCTTCGATGTGGCCGATGACAATTGTACCTCCACCGAAAGTATTCCATGTCATCATGGCAGTAAGGAAGCTCATAGGTTAAGGTATACTGCAATCTGCTGACCTTGCCAACAGTTGTTGGTTTATGGATTGCAGAACGAATATGCTTAATGCCCTGATTTTCACACCACCTATCAAAATCATTATCCCCCTTGCCATTACCCCCAAACTCTGGACCATTATCGGTCAGGATTTCCATAGGCCTGCCATGCATAGCAATAGCCTTTTCCAAGAGCCTGATTACCCCTTCTGTGGTCATTTGCTCCATTCTGCCTATGGCAATGCAATACCTGGAACAATCATCTTCAACGGGTAAAACCCATTGACCGTCAAACTCTGTTCCATCGATCTGCCACATGGTATTTGGGGTATCCCTTTCAAATCTCACCCATTTTAATCGTATGCCTTCCATCTTATTGCCTCGGGATAAATGCACTTCCTTAATAATCCTCTTTATCATTGATTCTGACATACTTATGCCTATCTGCTTTAACTGATAGGCACTATACCCCAGTAATCTTCTTAGGTTAATAACCTCATCAACATTTTCAACAGAATACTTGTAATGAATAACCTTTGGTCTTCGGGAGGCATCTCTAAGGTTCCAATCCCCTAGATTGAACCTCTCCCACCAGCGCTTTAGCGTGATAATACTAACAAG
>DATDYH010000123.1:0-2140 GCA_035289045.1 Candidatus Nanoarchaeia archaeon | reverse complement strand
AAACAATATTCCTTCTTTTTTAACATTATACACTTTCACCAGCCCGAATTCACACTCTTTCAGGCTCTTGCTGCTAATGCCCAGCTGCTTATTAATTTTTCCAGCAGACTCAGGAATAAAAGGGGTTAATAGCAAACTGGTAATCCTAATCCCCTCCAATAAGCTGTAAAGATGTTTCTCCAGCTCATCACCTTTCCTCTCCCACAGCTTCTCATTGTTAATATGCCTATTGCACGCCTTCACAAAGCCCATTATCCCCTGCAGAGCCAGGTGCAATTCCAACTCATCCATATGCTTGCTTACCCCATCAATATTTAATTTTCCAGCCAGACCTTTCTCAACAGGATATTTTTTAATGCCTTTATTAAAATTTTTCTCAGCCAGGGTTAATACCCTGCTTACTAAATTTCCCAGGTCATTAGCCAGCTCATTATTATAGCGAGCTTTCAGGGCTTCTTCTGAAAAATCACCATCCTCGCCAAAAGGTATCTCTTTAATTAAGTAGTACCTAAATCCATCTACCCCATATTTTCCAACCATCGCCTCAGGAAGAATAAAGTTTCCTTTAGATTTGGACATTTTCTCCCCATTTACAGTAAGCCAGCCATGAGCAAACACTTTTTTAGGCAAAGGTATTTTAGCACTCATCAAAAGAGCTGGAAGGATTACTGCATGAAACCAAAGAATCTCCTTTGCCATAAGCTGAATATCTGGTGGCCAAAACTTCTTAAACATCTCACCAGGGTAGCCTAAAACGCTAAGGTAGAAACTCAATGCATCTATCCAGCAATACATTGTCAATCCTTCATCTATAGGCAGAGGGATTCCCCATTTTACATGTTTTCTTGAAATGCTTAAATCTTTAAGCCCCACTGTTACCCTATTGATAATCTCCTGCTTCCGATGGTGTGGTGCGATAAAACCAGGATTTTTTTTATAATGCTCTAAAATTCTTTCTTGATACTTGCTCAGCCTAAAGAAATAACTCTCCTCTTTTAATCTTTTAACCTCTCTTCTACATTCAGGGCATTTTCCCAGAACAAGCTGGGTTTCTGTCCAAAACGACTCACAAGGAGTGCAGTACCAATCCTCATAAACTCCCTTATAAATGTCTCCAGTACTATAGATTTTTTTAAATATCTCCTTCACAACCTTAATATGTTTTTCATTACTAGTCCTGATAAATCCATTATAAGAAATATTCAATAGCTTCCATGTAGCATCAAACTTCAGAGCCATCATGTCCACAAATTTTTGTGGCTCCATACCTCTTTCCTCTGCAGCTTTCTCTAATTTTTCCCCATGTTCATCTAGCCCAGAAATGAACATAACATTTTTTTCAGGCATCTTAAGCCTGTACCATCTTGCTAAGACATCAGAGGCTATAGTGGTGTATGCATGCCCCAGGTGGGCAACATTATTGGGGTAGTATGCAGGGGTTGTAATGTATATTTTTTCCATAAAACCCATTTAACCCCTGGCTTTTAAAATCTTTTGAAATGCGGTAACGGGGATTTGAACCCCGGTCACAAGCTCTTTCCATCCCGACTTTCTTTTTGGCATTCTTAGTTTTTGGGGGAAATATCAAGATGTTTCGGAGATACTCATGTAACAGATAAATTAATAAATTTAATGCTCTTTAGTGAATTAATGAATAAGATTCTAATAATTACCATCTTTTTAAGTTTATTAATCATAGCTGGTTGTAAACTAGACAAGGAAAAAGAGGTTCAGACACAAGCTAGTCCTAATGAGAGCTTAGCAGATGAAGATAAGAAAGGCTTAGTAGTATGCAACAAACCATATCTTCTTGTTGGTAGGGAATGTTGCTTAGACAAAGATGACAATTCTATTTGTGACAAAGACGAAATTAAACCTGAAGATAAGCAGTTTTACATCTCTGGTGCTATTATAAAAGAGGAATGCGGTTATAATCAGTTTAGTACTTTACTTACCTGTGAAAGTTACAAAGTAACCCCTAGAGGGGTAGAGTTAACTCTTTTATGGGAATCAGCAAAGACATACCTAATTAAAGAAATTAGTGTTGTTAATACCAATTGTTCCAACAAATGGGATATTAGAAGATATACAAGTTTTGAAGCTGTAGAAGGGGGGGTAACAAGAGGCGATCGTTTTAAGG
>DATDYH010000122.1:0-3762 GCA_035289045.1 Candidatus Nanoarchaeia archaeon | reverse complement strand
ATAGGACAACAACTTACGATACTTTAGAGCGGCTTATTAAAAAAGGCTTAGTAGCATATTCTATCCAGGCAAATAAGAAGATTTTTAGAGCAGCAAATCCAAAGCAGGTTATTGATAATCTAAAAGAGCAGGAGAAAACCGCTATAGAAATTCTGCCAGAATTAAACTCCCTGTATAAAACCTCAAAAGCAAAAGAAGAATTTAATATTTATCAGGGGAAAAAAGGCATTAAATCAATTCTCCAGGACATCTTAGATTACAAAGCATATATAGCATTTGGCTCCAGGGGTAAATTTTTAGAAATAATGAAACATGATTTCATAGCATTCCAGAGAAGAAAAAAAGCATTAAAAATAAAGTCAAGAATCATATTAGGCAAATCCACAAGAAGTTCAGAACAGGTCAAGGTTGCATATGCAAAGTTCAGGTTTATCCCAGATGAATTCTCCTCCCCAACAACAACATTCATATATGGCAACCAAATTGCAATCATCATATGGGGAGAAGTCCCTATAGCAACAGTAATCACAAGCAAAGATATAGCAGAGAGTTATTCTCATTATTTTGAACTGCTTTGGAGGCAAGCAAAACCTTAATAAACTTAAATATATCAAATAAACCAAGAGGTGATTCATATTCCAGAGCAGGAACCATTAAGAACATTAATTTTGGGGGCAGGCGGGAGAGATTTTCATAATTTCCTTCAATACTTCAAAAATAATCCAAAATTCAAAGTCCTGGGCTTTACAGCAGACCAGATTCCAGGCATAGAAAAAAGAAAATTTCCGAAAGAGTTAGCAAGCCCTCAGTATAAGCATGACATCCCTATCTTCTTGGAAAAAGAGCTTCCTGAAGTAATAAAAAACCTAAAGATTGATTATGCATTCCTCTGCTATTCTGATTTAAGCCACCATGAAGTTGGAGACAAAGCCTCAATAGTATTAGCTAATGGCGCAAACTTTGCATTATTAGGCCCAAAAGCCACCCAGCTTAAATCCAAGCTCCCTGTAATAAGCGTATGTGCAGTAAGGACAGGCTGCGGAAAATCAAGAATAACAAGAAAAATAGCAATGTACCTGAAAAGAAAAGGCCACCATGTTGTTGTTATCAGGCATCCCATGCCTTATGGTGATTTAAAAAAGCAGGAAGTCCAAAAATTCTACACTTATGAAGACTTAAACAAAGCTAACTGCACTTTAGAAGAAAGAGAGGAATACGAGCATCATATAAGGAGTAATATTCCTGTTTTCGCGGGAGTAAACTATGAAAAAATCATGCATGAAGCTGAGAAAGAAGCTGATGTTATCTTATGGGACGGTGGCAATAATGATTTTCCATTTATCAAGCCAGACCTTCATATTGTTTTAGTAGACCCCAGAAGGCCAGGCCATGGCTTAAGCTATTATCCAGGAGAAGTCAACCTAAGGACAGCAGATATAGTAATAGTCAACCATATGTATGGAGTTCTTCCAGAGCAAATCAAAGAAGTTGAAAAAAACACAAGATTGGTTAATAAAAAAGCAAGATTAATTGAAGTAAAATCTCTTGTAATTGTAAAAGAGCCAGCATTAATCAAAGGAAAAAGAGTCTTAATAGTGGGAGATGGCCCAACCTTAACTCATGGTGGCATGCCAACAGGCGTAGGCACAGCAGCAGCAGTAAAATACCATGCAAGAAAAATCATTGATCCAAGACCATACGCAGTAGGCAGTATAAAAGAGACATTTAAAAAATTCCCTCATCTCCAAAACGCGATTCCTGCAATGGGCTACAGCAAAAAGCAGTTAAAAGAGCTTGAGCAGTCAATAAACAGGACTCCCTGCGACATAATAATTGACGCAACACCTGGGGATATAAGCAGGTTAATAAAAATTAAGAAAAAAATGGTTTACACCAGCTATGACATGGATGAGCATGACATGCTTCCAATATTCAGGGAAATAGAAAAAATAGTAAGATAATCAAGAGCCATGAAACGCATTACCAATAAACCAAAAAAAACCATGAAAAAAAGCAGGGCTGTTAAACCCCCAAGAAGCTTAATTTCTATTAAAGACCTTTCAAAACAAGAGATTGAATCAATAATAGCTCTGGCAGTAAAAATCAAAAAGCACCCAAAAAAATACCAGTCAAAATTAAAAGGGAAGGTATTATTGATGCTCTTTGCCAAGCCCTCATTAAGAACCCATCTTTCTTTTGAAGTTGCCATGTACCAGCTTGGAGGCCACCCAATTTATTACTCTTTAGCAGAATCTGTTCTCGGAAAAAAAGAATCCATAAAAGATGCTGCAAAAGTAATGGCAAGGTATGTAAACATTATCATGGCAAGGTTGTTTGAACATAAGGAGATGGAAGAGCTTTCAAAATACTCAAATGTTCCTGTAATAAATCACGCAAGTGTCCCTGTAATCTCAGGCCTTGACAATTACGAGCATCCCTGCCAGGTCCTTGGAGACCTGCTCACAATAAAAGAAAAAAAGAAAAAATTAACAGGCTTAACAATTACTTATATTGGGGATGGCAATAATAATGTAACAAACTCCTTAATCTACGCTTGTGATAAGCTCAACATCCACCTTCAAATTATCTGCCCAGAGCAATACAAGCCAAAAATCCCGGGAAACTACTCTCTCTCCCATAACCCAGAAGATGCTAAAGGGGATATTCTTTATACAGACACCTGGTTTTCATATCATGTCCCTGAATCAGAGCATGAGGAAAGGAAAAAAGTTCTCCAGGATTACCAGGTTACAAAGCATTTATTAAAAAATGCCCTGTTCATGCACTGCCTCCCAGCCCAAAGAGGCATGGAAGTCACAGATGAGGTCATGGACTCAAAGCAATCAATAATCTACGACCAGGCCGAGAACAGGCTTTTCATACAGAAAGCTATTTTATTATGGTGCTTAGGCAAGTCTTAGAACCAAGCCATTATCAAGCCCTCAATCCAATACAGTCAGCCACAGCATCAAAATAAATTTCTCCCCTGCTTCTTCCTCTAAAAAGGAACACTCCCTTTTTCACCCAAAAACCACCCCCAACTGGGCTTGATACTCTTAAAAGCTCAACAGCCAAAACACCCAGGACAGGATGAAGCAGATGATAATCCAAAAAATGCTCATCACCCCCATTGATTAGCTCCTCCTTGTATACATGCTCGTTTCTTATTTTTCTAAGTAGGTCTCTAACATTCAAGCCAAGCTCCATGGCAAAAATGTTAAAATTACAACCATAAAATCCATCAGTTCTTATAACAAACTCTATTAATTCCTCTGCTGTAAATCCCCCAGGATTACGCATCCCTTTCCCATAAAACACACTCTCAACCAGTCCCTCAAAACCAGCTCCAAGTTCATTCTCCGCGCTTTTATATCTGAACAAATATCTTACCTCCCCAAAAGGGACTAAACCGCTGTATTTATCTTTATAGCTCTCAACTTCTTTAAGCCAAGGAACTTCTCTAAGCCGAGGCCTGCTCCTCCTTCTAACACCAACTATCTCACTACCATCCCCTGTTCTATTATCAACCAGCATATCCGCCATATCTAACCCCGCAGTTATACAAGTCAGATAAACATTTAAGTCATTCTATTTCCAGATAATTTCCTGCATAAGCTCTTTTTCAGCAAAATTTAAATACACCCCCAGCTAATCCAACATTATGTCCTCAGACCCTGATAGAAGGCAGTCAAAAAAAGACAAGATCATGAAGAGAAGGTTTAAGCTGTACAGGAAAGGCGGGAAATACAGAAGCACAGGCAT
>DATDYH010000121.1:0-6034 GCA_035289045.1 Candidatus Nanoarchaeia archaeon | reverse complement strand
AGCAATCTAGCGTGAGCTATCATTAAAAACAAGGAAAAGCAAGAGTTTCAGGGGGGTTAATGGCTTAATTTCATGCTGAGAGCATGAAATTTATAAGAAAACAGCTAAATAAAGGGTTTTTTTGGGGAAATATCGAGGATGTTTCGGAGATACTGTAATCACCAAACATTTTATAAATCCTTTATTAATAGTCATCTTGGAGGATGTTAAAATGAGAGCATTAGTTACCGGGGGTGCTGGCTTAATTGGGAGCCATATTGTTGATCTGCTTTTAGCTAAAGGGTATAAGGTTAATATTATTGATAATCTAGAGCCTGAAACCCATCCAAAAGGAAAACCTGGGTGGATTCCAAAAGAGGTTAGGTTTATTCAGGGAGATGTTTCTGATGAAAAAGCCTTATTTGAGGCTATGAAAGATGTTGATGTGATATTTCACCAGGCTGCTTATGGAGGATTTGCTCCAAACCAGAATAAATATGTTTACAGCAATACTCTAGGGACCTCAAATATGTTTCATGTTATAAGGACGAAGAAGATTCCTGTGAAGAAGATTGTTTTTGCCTCTTCCCAGGCTGTGTATGGAGAGTCAAGATATCTCTGTAAAGAGCATGGATTATTTGAGCCTGGATTTAGGGATAAAAAGGACTTAGAGAAGGGGGAGTGGGAGCATAAATGCCCTAAATGCAAGAAGGAGATGGCTGGGGTTGCGATTGATGAGAAGAAAAGACTTATGCCCACAACAATGTATGCTATCACAAAATATACTGAAGAGCTAATCAGCTTTCCAATTGGAGGAGCCATTGGGATTCCTGTTGCTGGATTAAGATACAGCTTAACCTATGGGCCAAGGCAGTCATTATCAAATCCATACACCGGAATCTGCTCAATATTTTCAACCCAAATACTGAATAATATTCCCCCTACAGTTTATGAGGATGGAAAACAGACCCGGGATTTTATCTTTGTGGAGGATGTGGCAAGGGCTAATTTATTGGTTATGGAGAATGAGAAGGCGAATAATAAGGTGTATAATGTTGGGGCTGGAAAGGCAACCACAATAATTGATTTTACAAAATATCTTGCTGAGGCTTATGGAAAAGAGCCTGGCTATAAGCTGACAGGGGAGTTCAGGCCATTAGATGTAAGGCATTTGTTTTCTGATGCAAGAAACCTGGAGAAGCTTGGCTTCAAGGCAAAGGTTCCTGTAAAAGAGGGGGTTAAGAGATATGCTGACTGGATACTCTCCCTTGGCCCTGTTGAAGAGGTTTTTAGCAAATACAAGGCAAAGATGGAAGGGATGGGGATTATTGAAAAGAAAAGATGAAAAAGTACAGCCTTTCTGTGATTATTCCTGCATATAATGAGGAAGAGAATATTAAGACTATTTTAGAGGCAGCTATCTCTTTTTTAGAGAGGAATACCAAGGATTATGAAATCTTAGTTATTGATGATGGGAGCAAAGATAGGACTCTGGAGATTGCAAAGGAGATTGGAAAGAAAAATCATAAGATTAAGGTTCATTCTAATGAAAAAAACCTTGGGTTTGGGCTGACTGAGAAAAAAGGATTATCATTGGCTTCAATGGAGCTTGTAACTCTTGTTCCTGCTGACAACCAGTTTGATGTTAAAGAGCTGGGAAAATATTTTGAGCTAATTGATAGCTGTGATATTGTTGTTGGGTGGAGGATTAAAAGACAAGACCCTTTAATGAGGAGGATTATTGCAAAAACATATACTTTGGTAATTTCCATTTTATTCTGGACAACCTGGTTCGGGGATATAGACTGGGTCAAGATGTATAGAAGAGAGATTTTTGAAAAAATCAGGATTGTTTCAACTACTGCTTTTGTGGATGCTGAAATCCTGATTAAAGCTAGTAAACTTGGTTATAGGATAAAAGAGGTTGGAGTTAATCATTATCCCAGAAGGTTTGGGTTTCAATCTGGGGGGAATATTAAGGTAGTATTCAGGGCAATAAAAAATGTATTCTCTTTTTGGCTGAAATATCAAAAGGAAACAAAATGACATTGCTTTTGGAGTTGGAGTTTGTTGATAAGAGGATTCAACCCAGATGGCTGGACTGGAGGGCTAAGATGCTCTTTAAAAACATCATGCCCATTGGGGGTGGAAAGGCTGTTCTTATTGGAAGAGATGAAGATGGGAACAGGTATCCCCTGATTAATCTTGTTAATGGGGAATATAAATTTGGCTTTTCAATGGATGAAGAGCTGGGGTTTCTCCTGAACCAGGAGTATGTGGTGAAGAAGAAGCCATTAACTGCGGGGCTGCCTTTTCACTATCACAGAATTCCTTTCAGGATTATGATAAACAAGATGCTTGTTAAATTAAAGAAGAGGAGATTAAAGAAGGTCTTTCCCTCCTGGCCAAGGGATGCTTCTGTGGATATTTTAGTTCATATTAAGGGGGTTATTAACAAGTCTGAACCAAGATCCTGGGCTGGGAACAAAAAATATGCTGTTATGCTGTCCCATGATATTGATACCTATGGCGGGTTGAAAAGAATCAATAAGCTCTTGGAGATTGAAAAAGAGTATGTTGTTAGGTCAACAAATTTTATTGTTGGGAATTACTATGAGATTAAAAAAGAGATTTTAAAAGAGATTACTAAGTCTGGCGGAGAGATTGGGCTTCATGGGGATAATCATGATGCTTTATTGCCCTACTTAGATGAGAATGAAATAAATAAAAGGCTTGAAAAGTGCAGGGGTTTTATTAATGAGTATAAAATAATTGGATTTAGGGCTCCTTCATTATTAATGACCAGGAACCTGGATAATTCCATTAAAAAATTCTTTAAGTACGACTCAAGCATTACTGACACTGAATTATTTATGCCTGACTCTGATTATAGCGGGTCATGCACGGTTTTTCCATTTTTTAGAGATGGTATCTTAAAAATACCGATTACCCTTCCTATGGATTCTTCGCTAATATTTCTTGGGTATGATGCTGATGAGATTTTAGAAATCTGGATAGACAAGCTTGAGTTTATCAAAAAGATTGGGGGGATAGCAACCATTGTTGTGCACTCTGAGAAGCATTTTGGCGCCAGTGATAAAATGCTGGATGCTTATAGAAAGTTTATTGAATATCTTGCTAAAGACAAAGATGTATGGATTGCTACTGGAAAGGATGTTTATGAATATTTAAAGGATAAGAAAAATGTTACAAGAATTAATTGATAAAACTTTTGCTAATCCTGGTATTTTTGTGGTTATACGCAGAATACTGGATAATAACTTTAAGAAAGTTAAAAATTGTATTGGGAAAGAGCTTAATCTCTGTGGAAGCACATTAGATATTGCGTGTGGTACTGGGGATTTTTGTATATTGTTCGATAAAAGTAAATACCTTGGGGTTGATATTTCTGAAAGGTATATTAATTATGCAAAAAGAAAATACAATGATTATAGGTTTGAAGTTATGGATGCGACTAAAATCAAATTAAAGCCCGGATTTGACAATATTCTAATCTGCGGGGTGCTGCACCACCTTGATAAAGAGAGTATGCTGAAGATTCTTGATTCAGCTAAAAAGGTTTTAAAAAAAGATGGAAGAGTCCTTATTTTAGAAGATATCCCATCAAATAAAAGGTTCAATCCTATTGGGAAGATTATTAAAAAATTTGATACTGGAAAACACATTAGAACCCCTGAGGAGTATGGAAGAATCTATAAAGAGAGTTTTAAAATAATCAGGTCTTACACTATCATTAGCGGGGTTGCTGATTACTCTGTGTATGTTTTGAAAAAATGAAAAATTCAGCTTATGATACACTATTTAGGGTTGAAGATACGCTTTGGTGGTTTGTTTCCCGCAGAGGGCTTTATGCTGGATTATTAGACGGATGCAAGAATCTTAAGATATTAGATGCTGGCTGTGGCACTGGCTCTGACATGGTATTTTTAAGAGAATATGGGGATGTTGTTGGGGTGGATATCTCAAAAAAAGCATTAGGTTATAACAG
Source organism: Candidatus Nanoarchaeia archaeon (assembly GCA_035289045.1). Taxonomy (GTDB): domain Archaea; phylum Nanobdellota; class Nanobdellia; order SCGC-AAA011-G17; family GW2011-AR20; genus DATDYH01. The sequence goes on along the minus strand of DATDYH010000121.1, from coordinate 2,046 downwards.
AAAGAGGGGGAATAAGGTTGTTCAAGGGGATATTAACAACCTTCCATTTAAAGACGATACTTTTGACCTTGTTCTTGCAGGGGATTGTATTTATCATCAATGGGTGGATGATAAAAAAGCAATAAGAGGGTTTTATAGGGTTCTTAAAAAAGGCGGGTGCTTGATTGTAAATACTGCTGCTTATGAATCTTTAAGGAGCAAACATGATGAAGCTGTTATGACAAAAAAAAGATATACTAAAAAAAGTCTAAGAAACCTTTTGATTGAGAATGATTTTAAAATACAAAAAATCTTCTATTGGAACTCTATTCTTCTTCCAGCAAGAATTTTGTCCTTAATCTTTAGTATTGGGGATTCTGAAAATTCTGACCTTCAGCAGGGTTCTTTTTTAAACAGGATTCTTTTGTTTATTATGAAGATTGAGACTGGGCTTTTGCGTATGGGTGTGGCTTTTCCATTTGGCAATTCTATTATGTGCAAAGCAAGAAAAGAATAATTGAGTTAGATGTGGTAGAGGCAGGTTGAGTTTCCTGATTTTACCTCTTTTAGATTGCATCCTTTTAATCTTTCACAGAATGGTTTAATTGCCAGCACTTCTGTTGTATTGAAATAAGCCAACTCTTCCTTAAACATGGTGCAATTGCCCTGGTTAAATGAGCTATGGACCGCTGAAAGCCTTGAGATATAGCTATAGCTTTTCTCTTCAGGGTACCAGCCAGAGATTGAGTTCTTATTCATTGTTGCTGCAAATGAATAGTAGGCTCTTGAGTACACCGGACCGGTATTATTCCCAACAATGACAAAACGCTCGTTGAGCAGGGGAATATAACTGATAAATTCCTTGTCTATTTGTGTGTCTGGGGTGTGGAATAATGGGGTATGTGTTAAGCTTACGATTATGCTGGTTACTGAGACCAGGAAGATTAATTTGAACAAAAGCTGTTGTCTTTTTGTTGTTAATGCCTTTAGGTCCAGGCTAAGCAGGAAGAATATGCTAAAAAAGAACAGATAGTGGACTATCGGGTCTGGATACATTTGGTTAAATATTGGGAAGAGGGGGGTTACCCTTATTAGAAAAAGAAATGCGAAAATTATTGTTGGAAGGAAAAATAAAAGATTTTTTTTATCCCTGTTGCTTCCTTTATAGTAAAGGTAGAATAATATTAGGCAGGCTAGGGGTGCTACTAATGCTGAGATGTTTATCCAAAGGTTGTTTATTGCAAGGTTCCAAATCCATGTGCCCTGCTTCAGGTAAGGTATTGCACTTTCATGAAAGATGTTTGCAACAAATGGGATGAGCCAAAAAGATGATAAGGCTAATCCAAGGACTGAAGAGAAGATTGTTTTAATCCTTTCTTTTGCTGTTTCTCTTGTTAATAAAAAACCCAGCCATAAGAAAGAGGCTAGAACACCTGTTGAATGATATGATAAAATGACTAGCGAGTATAATACTCCTGTGAGGTAAAATTTCTTGTCAATTTTTTTATCTTTATAGTAATAAAGCATGAAGAATAAGATTATGAAAAATAACCATGAAAGAAGCTCGTGAACTCTGCCAAGCCTTATGAAATTCCCAATTGCTGAAGCATTGCCAAAAAATAATGCAAAGAATGCAATCCTTTTTATCTTTGATAATTTGGCTAGCCGGCCTAAATAATAGAATATTAAAAAACCCGATATTAGCATTAAAACCATTGAGATGTATGTTACTGCATGCACATTATTCCATAGAGAATACAGGGGATAGTTTATAAAATACCATCCTGGTGGGGAGAATTTGAAAGTTACAAATCCATTGTACCAGTAAGGGCAGGCTTGATGAAAACCACAGACTTTAAGAAAGTGAAGCTGAGCCATATACGAGCTAACATCATTAGCGAAATCTAATGGAAAATACCATAGCATCTTTGCCTGGTCTGTTAGCCTGTAGATAAGATAAGCTATTAATGCTATTGACGAGGCTAAAAGCCAGTTATCAAACAGCTTGTTTTCTTCTTTCATCTTAAAACTGATTTCAATCAAATTCTTAAGCTTTTTGTCCTCTTA
>DATDYH010000120.1:0-2120 GCA_035289045.1 Candidatus Nanoarchaeia archaeon | reverse complement strand
CCATATGAAAGCCAATACATATGATAATTTCTTTGTAAACTTTGCCAATAAGACAAGGTTTGATATAATTAATGCCCTGAGAACAAAGCCCATGTCTGTTAATGAGCTAAGCAGTGCTGTAAGCCAGGAGCAAAGCAAAGTAAGCCATAACCTGAAAAAGCTTGCAGCATGCCATATCCTGCATGTTAAGCAGGCAGGCAAGCAAAGGATTTATTCATTGAATTCAGCAACAGTGGCTCCAATCTTAAAAATTGCTGAACAGCATATAACCAAGAACTGCTTAAAGGACGGCTGCCCAAAAGGGTGCAGAAGCAAATAATTCTAGCCCTATTTTTTCTTTCCAAAAAAAGTTAAATAAATTATTGGCAAAATCCCTGCAGTATTAAAAATAAGTATGCATACAAACCATGCTTTTTCATTCCTTCTTCCAGCCTTCCACATCCCAAGCCCTTTCCAGGCCATATCCCATACAGTTAGTATCATTAAAACAGCTAATTGTGTGTTTGATAAAGCCATGCTATACATGCTCTTGATAAAAACATTTTGCTTAAATAACCTTCTGATTTGTTCTCCACTTCTTAACCCATGTGTTCAATGACTTAAAGCATGCAATAAGCTCTTTTCCAGGCTCGGTCAGGCTATACTCAACTCTTGGCGGCACTTCATTGAACTCTTTTTTTACTATCAGCCCTTCTTTTCCCAGCTCAGTTAATCTTTTTGATAATGTCCTGGGGCTTATCCCATGCACCTCTTTCTGCAACTCATTAAATCTTTTTTTCCCTGTGCCCAGCTGTTTTAATATCCAAAGCATCCACTTCCTGCCAAGGACATCTATTATTTTTGCAATAGGGCATTTTTCCATTTTACACCATCCTGTCTTACGCTATCCTTTTGGATACTATATCATTTATATAAAGGGTGCTTACTATCTTAAATGAATCAATAAAACTTTATAAAGGTTAGTATAGGAGGTTTAAATGATTAACAAATTTCTGGAAAAAAAATCTGCATACTTTTATTTCGCATTCAGAATCATCATTGGTTTATTATTCATGCTCCATGGCATCCAAAAGCTGCCTGGAATATTTAATGGGAATACCGCAATCTTCAGCCTCATTGCTCTGGCAGCACTAATTGAGGTTATTGGTGGGTTATTCCTGGTTATCGGCTTATTAACAAGGTACATCTCTTTAATCTCAGCGATTGAGATGTTATTTGCTTATTTCATGGCCCATGCATCAAATGGGTTAAGCCCGCTTGCAAACAGGGGAGAGGCTGCAGTTCTTTTCTTTGCAGCATTCCTGGTAATGGCTGCATTTGGCTCTGGAAAATGGGCAATAGACAGCATAATGAGGTAGCCCCTTTTTTATTTCTAACATGAAAAAGCTTGTTGTCCTTGGAGGTGGGTTTGCAGGCAGCCTGATTGCAAAAAAGCTTGAAAAAAAATTTAGCCTTACATTAATAGATTCAAAGGATTATTTTGAATTTACTCCTGGAATTCTTAGGGCAATAGCTAACCCAGGGCATCTCAAAACTATCCATGTGCGCCATGCTGATTATCTTAAAAACTCAGGAATCATCACTGCAAATATCATAAGTGTAAGAAAAACCTGCATCCTGTTAAAAGGCAGGAAAATAAGCTTTGACTACCTGTGTATCTGCCTTGGCTCAAGCTACACAAAGCCCATAAAAGAGCAAAACATAGTTATGGCATCACGGGCTTCCCACCTGGCAGAAGCGCACAAGCTCCTGAAAGCTGCTGAAAAAATCCTTATTATTGGCGGCGGCCTTGTCGGAGTGGAATTGGCAGCAGAAATCTGCACCCATTACAAAAACAAAGAGATAACATTAATCCACAGCAAGCCAGGATTAATTGAAAGAACAAGCCCAAAAGCATCATGCTATGCTGAAGAGTTCTTAAAAAAAAACAATGTAAAACTAATCCTGAGCACGCCTGCAATAATCAGCAGGCATAAACAGCCCATCCAAGATTATGAACTGGTTTTTTTATGCACAGGCATAAAGCCAAATTCAGAGCCTCTTAAACCAAGTTTCCAGGAAGCCATTGATGATAAAGGCTTCATCAGGGTTAATGCATTTCTCCAGGTCAAAGGGTGCAA
>DATDYH010000119.1:0-10798 GCA_035289045.1 Candidatus Nanoarchaeia archaeon | reverse complement strand
CATGCTATATACATTAAACAGCCAACAGAGACTTTGACAAAATCTGCTGTTCTTAAGATTGAGATTACTTTTGGGATTGTTGATGCCAAATCATCCTGGGAGATGACTATTTCTTTAAGATTAAGGCTGTATTCCTGAGCTATTTTTCTTGCATAGAATAAATCAGCTGAACCAGGAAAACCAAGAGCGTAGCAAGAAAGATTATAACCTAGTTTTTTGCTTAGAAAAGCCACTAAGGTGGAATCTACTCCTCCTGAGAATAAGATTGCTGTATGGGGCTTTATTTGTGCTTTTAAGGCTGTTATTATGGCTGTTTCCAGGGCTTTTTTAGCTGCTTGTTTGTTGGTTATTACAGGGGAGAAGTCTAATTGCTGGATGAACTTAAGCCATGATTTTTCTGAGGAAAGATGGTCCATATTAAATTTTTTTAAGAAATTCTTCCCTGCTCATCCTTGACTGCCTTATGATGCTGAGCAATGTTCCTTTTTTAATTTCTTTTTTCCTCGGAACAACAACAAGAACAATGCTCCCATCTGCAAGTTGTTTATGCATGGAGAGGTGAGAGCCTCTTTGCCTTGTAATTGAGAACCCCTCTTTTTGCAATAGCTTAATAACCTGCTCACCTGATATTACTGGAAGCTTCATTTCAGCCCCTTAATTTAACCTCTACAGGAACATTTGCTGTGACTATTTTTGGGACAAGCTTTCCTTTTTTGAAATCTGCCTGAGAAATTCCCAGTTGCTCAAGAACATCATCCATAATGCCAAGCTGTTCAGCACTTTCAATGTAAAGCTCTGTGGCCTCTTTTATATTCGCTATTGCTTCTTCAAATGTTTCTCCCTGGCTTGCCACGCCTAACTCAGGGCAGAGTACTGAATAGCCAGAATCTTCTTCTTTCAATACTGCTGTTAACATAAATTGGTTTACCATTTTAGCCCCTTGATGATTAAAGCTATTGTGTGTTTATATAATTATCTATCGCTATGAGGTTGGTGCGAAATAACCAAAAATAACTAAAATAGACTAATGCAACAATTTATATTCAGAGGATAAATCAAAAAAATCTGGAGAATACTCGCTTAAAAGTTTTAATTATGCACCAACCTCTATCGCTATAAGAACTAAATTGAACAAATCTTTATTTTTCCTGCTGAATTGGTTCGCCAGTCTTACTTATCCCAAAAGCAAAGCCGCGCCAGATGAAGCGAAAACAGCCAAAGACCTCAAGCCTGTAGCCCAATGACTTGCCGGAATAGAAGAAGGGTATTCTTGTTTCTTGGCTTTCAACAGATTCAAAAGCCAATAACTTTGGCTTAAATTTAAAGGTTGATGCAATTTCTGCTGTTAACTCTGCCTGCTCTTCTCCATCTGCCAGGGCAGTAAGATAAGAGCTTTTTGCTAAGTCTTGCAAACTAAGAACTCCTGTTTTATAAGTTCCAAAAGAAGCAAGTCTTAATCTGCCATCCTTGCTTCCAGTTCTTTTGTTGATAAATCAATAAAAGCGGCTCTGTCATCTTCTTCATAGCAAAAACATCCACTTCCTTCTCTGTAATCTAAGCTTGTAAATCCAAATAACCATCTTTGGTTTATAATCTTCCTTACTTCTTCAGCATCTTGAGTATCCTGAACCCGGTTCAGTAAAGGAAGAAAAGCTAGATGGGCGCATGCAATGGTCATGCCAAATGAAGGCTTTGATAAACCATCCTGCTCTATTGCTGCTCCAACACCTGAATAATTACCTGGTCCCCATATATGACTGCCCAGAGTTTTTCCCCTTTGTAATCAAAACCTAATGCCCTTGCGTTCTTAGAAACTATTACTCTTCCTGGTTCAAGACCTTGAATTCGATTGTTATCCATTTTTCCCTAATTTTTTCAAAATTTGTCAAGAACTTCTGTTCTTGAGCACGCCAAATTCCTCCGGGAATTTTAGCGTTTAAAAATAAAAAATAAGCTGATTTACTGCTTGAAAATCAGCTTGATGAAGAATATGATTAATACCAGGATGACAATCATGCCCAGTATCCAGAATATTCTTCCTGAGTCAACCCAGTTCCTGTAGAAGGAATCTGATGTTGCTGTTGGCTGGTATGTAACCTGGCCTGTTGCTGCAGCTGCCTTGCCAATATTAACTGCAAAAGACTCTGTGCCTATTGTTGTTCCTGCAAGGCTTAATACCAAGCTGCCTGTGTAACTTCCATCTTTTAGAGACTTGTCTGTTACAACATAGACAAAGTCTGATTTTACCTCGCCTGCTTTAACAACAACATTGCTTGTTGAAGCTGTTGTCCAGGTTCCCTGAGGCTGAACCTCAACTGTGAATGTCTTGGTTTCCTTCTCTGCGTTTGCGATTTTAAATGGCACCCCAATCACTCCTGGATTGGAAGTTAGTGTCTTCTGGACTAATGCAAAGCTTGTCTCTGTTGCAGGAGCTTGTTTAACAGTTGTGCCTGTTGTTACTGCCCCACAGCCTTTTACTTCAAGCCTTGCAAACTCTGAATCCTGTTTTTTCCCGCTGTCATAAGTTGTTATGGCTTCTATGATGTATTCTTTCTCTGCAGCATCCTCTGGAATAGAGAAAGCAAAGATTTTTGTTGCAGTACTGCCTGATTCATCAAATGCGTCTAATGTCAGGATTTCAGATGATAAGTCAAGCTCAAGCTCTGGATTTTTAACACTTACTTTTACGGTCTTGTCTTCTTTCTTGCCAAGGTTTTCAACATCAACCTGTAAAGCTACCTGCTTATTGCATGAAGTTATTTGAGGATTTGCTGTAAAGCTAATGATTCTGGCATCTCTTGTCTCTCTTTTGCCATCAAGAGAAACTGATCTTTCAATACACTGGTTTTCCTCTTCCCCGTCTTCATAAGCTTCTATGTAAAGCATAAGGTCGTCTTCTGAGCCTAAGTCTGATTCTGAGGTTGGGACTGTTAATGTTAAGTCAAATTCTTCTTTCTTGTTGTTATCAATATTTATTGAGTCAGACTCTGCTGAAGCAATTTCTGAGTTTTCCTCTATGTTCCATAAGAATGCTTCAACAATAACATCCTTGTCTTTTGTGCCTGTGTTCTTTACACTTACTTTAATAGGCATGACATCTCCTGGCTTAAAATCATCATTCCTGTCAGGGTCTTTGATTTCTAATGTAAGCTCACTTCCTTTTGGGCCTAACTCACAGATTTGTGGATGAATATCAAGATTGTATGTTAAAACCTTGCTTTCTGAACCAAGTGTTATTGTTGCTGTTCTTGTGTATTCTCCAAGAGCCATGCCAACTGGGACTTTACCTGACCATGTGTAACTAAGTTCTTTTGTTGTGCCTGGGTTTATTAAGCCTATTGTTGCCTGGTTAAGAGAAACTTTTTTGTTTGCTGTGTCATTAAAAGGTATCTCTGAAACTGTTGAAGGGGTAATTGTTGTTGTGCCTGTGTTTCTGAGCGTGATTTTCTGGCTGCTGTCATCCAATGAGATTGAGCCGCCTTCTATTCCTGAAAAGTCTAACTGGGTTCCGGAAACCTCCCAGGTTGTTACAGGATTAACAAGAAATGAATATGATGCTGTGGCGTTGATTGATGCATTTACCTTGGCTGTTAATGTTCCTGAGTATGTCCCTTCCAGTGTGCTTGGGATTATTACTGAGAATGTCCCGGTCTGGGTTCCAGCTAATGGAATGCTTACTGAAGCAATTGATGGAGCAGACAATACATACTGCCCATTTTTTGGCTGGTCACTTGTTACCTGAGCTGTTACTGCTGCAGCATCTGTGTTTGATATTGAGAATGTAAATGATACTGTGTCTCCAGGTTTTGCTCCTGTTTGCCCTGTTGGATAGGTTGGGCCTCCTGTAATTGTAAAGCCTGTCAATGCTGCACTTACATTAAGCGCGGTAAAGGCTACTAAAACCAATAATATGCTTAAGAATAGCTTTCTCATTTTTTCATAACCCCCTTGAATCGTCTTATGTTATTATACTATGTTGTTATTTTGTAGTTACGAAGTATATTTAAACCTTTTGGTTGTGACAATTCTGGGTGTAAAGCCTTGTTTTGGCTATAAACTCTTCTCAAGAAAAAGCTGAGAAAAAAAGCACTGTATATCTTTAAATAGAAGAAGAGCATTAGTAAATTTGATGGATAAAAAAGATAAAAAGAATCTCATGAGTATCATAGGCATCATTCTTGTTATAATTGCCATCACTGGTTTTATACCTTCTGCCTTAGAAAGAATTGTTCTTGCGTTATTGGGATTTATTGCTCTTGGAATAGTGGGAGTAGTAATGGCTTTATATGGCTTCTCAGATTGAAATGGAAAACAATCAGCTAAGCGATAATATAGAGAGAACTCTTTTGGAACTCCATTTTAATAAGCACCTGCAATACCAGACTAACTCTTTGATTGCTATTTTTACATTTATTATTGGGATAATCATAGCTTTAGCTACAAAAGAGATTAAATTTAGTGATTACTTTCAGATGGCAGTTGTTGGGTTTTTTGCTAGTATTATTCTTACACCATCAGCTTATTATTTTATTAACTCCAAGAAGCATCTTAAAAGGATTCCAGAAGAGATGAAAAAGCTTAAGCTGTAGAGGGGCAGTTTATATAAAAAAGGCAGTCTAAAAGTAATAAGAAAGAGGGTGGTGTTTTGCCAAGAAGAAGGGCTTATCCAAAAAGACGAAGAACAATCTTTAAGAAAAGTTCGCTTAAGAAACTTTTTGGTGGATAAAATGTTCAAGGTGATGCTGGATACTAATATTTTAGTAGATTTTGTTCTTGTTGCCTGGAAATTAAACAAAAAACAGCTGTCTTAAACATCCTTCCTATATTGCCTGATAAGGTGGTGGATTAACTCCTCTGAAAGATTAATAAATCATCATTAGTCAGCCTTTTTTTGTTTTTGAGCTTTTCTTCAACTTGCTTTTCCTTTGCTTGCAAAAGCGCTTCCTGGGATCGCTGCCTGTCAGCAAGCTTCTGATGGCTCTTGGCTGTGAGGAGCTTTTGCTCTGCATGCAGCAGGCTGAGCTTCTCTTTTAGTTGTTTGTTCAGCTCTGAAAATTTTGATTTTGCACTTATAAAATGATTAAAAGCTGCCTGCTGCCGGGTTCTTAATTCCAGCAATCCTTTTGAGGAGGCTATTAATGATGAGAGGTTTTGCCTGGTAGCAAGAATATTCTGGAGTTTTTTATGAACTTCGTCTGCTGTTTTCCTTTTCTCATTAATCTTGCCTGACATGTTGCTGATTTCATTTAGCAAGCCCACAATCTCTTGCTGGCTGCCATAGGCTTTTTTTAAATCCTTGATTTTCTTCATTAAGCCTTTTTCTTTTTCTGCTGAAAGAACTTCTGTCTGGATTTTAAAATCTATGTCATGGATTAACTTTAATGTTCTTTTGGGGTCTTCTTTTACCTGGAGTTTTGAAAATAAAGCTTGTTTTTTTGTGTTTAACTCCTTAATCTGGGCGATTAAATGCTTAACCTCCTGGTTCAGGCTGTCCCTGGATGTTCTTAGGTTGCGGATTTCCTGCTGAGAGGTTAGAGATGCTTTTTGCTGCTGCTTAATACCTGAGATGCCTGAAGCCAGCTGCTTTTTCAGCTCTGCTTGCTGGCTAAAATAGAGCTCTTTGGCCTTGCTTAACTGGGCTAATTGCTGGTGCAGTTCCTGAATTTCCTGGTGTAATGACATCTTTGATTGTAATTGGATAAAAAAGAAGAAAAAGAGAGCTTACTGGACTAGCCAAATAAAGCTCCGAGCCCAGCTGCTGCTGCTTCTTCACTCTTTTTATCATCTTCTTTTGGTTTTTCTTTATGAGCTTCTTTAGGAGCTTCTGAATGTGCTGGTGCTGCTGTCTGCATGGTTGCTGCGTCCTTAATTTCCTTTTCAATATCAACACCCTTAAGAGCGGAAACTAAAGCTTTGATTCTGGCTTCTTCTGGATTTGCTCCTGCTGATTCCAATATCTTCTTTATATTATGCTCATTTACTTCCTTTCCAAGTTTTGAAAGGAGCAATGCTGAATATATATACTCCATCTTAACCTCCTGTTAATGCTTGATAGCAATATTAGTTTTTATCTTTTAATCTATCTAAGACTGATTTGGCTTTTTCCTCATCAGCCTTGGAATAAACCTGACTTGGCGCTTTTCTTTGCTTTGCCTTGATGTCCTGTTCTTTTAATGCATCAAGGATGCTTATTGCAACCTCTTCTGCCTGTTTTGAATAAACATGGCTTGTTTCCTTTGGTTGTTCTTTTGCCAGCTCGTTTACATGATATGGCTTTTCTTCTTTAAGGGGCTGTTCTGCTTTAACCCCTGCTTCTGGTGCTGGTTGAGCTTCCTGCGCTGCGGCTGGCAACTCTGGCAGGTTAGCTTTTAAGCTAATTGCTGTAAACTCTGCTTTTTTAAGCTGGTTTTTAATAGTTTCGCTTGTCAGCAGATTATGCTTTTCTGCAATATGCTTTGCCTGGATAAATGCTTTGCCAATTAATCCTGGAAGATTATCTTTAGTAATGTAACCTATCAGGATTGTAAAATTGTATGCTTGCTGTGCTGCTGCTCTTAAGTTATTGATATACTCCTGCTCATCAACATCAAGGATTTCATGGCTGTATAAAACTCCATCCTGTAATGCAGCGATTATAGCCATGCCAATCTCCATGGGCTGGATGCCTAGCTTAGCAAGAACATCTGCTTTTTTCTGGGTGATTACTTCGCCTTTGCCTGCAACCAATGTTTCTTTTTTAATTACTACTTTGCCCTGCTCTACTGCTGCTATAATTCCTGCCTGCCCTAGCTCGCCAATGATTGGGCCTGGCGGGAAGTTTGTAGGGCCTGCTTCCACAATTAAGTCTTTTGGGGCCAATTGCCCTGGCTTTGCTGCTGCAAGTGATTTTGATGCTTTGATTATTTTGCAAACTGAAAATGGGTCCTGATTGGTTAAGATTAATCCTGGAATGCCCTTATCCAGGAAAGGAAGAAGATGAACAAGATTTTTTTGGGCTTTAATTTCAGTTATTGCCCGATTAATTAATCTTTTCTTTTTAACATAAACCTCAACTTTATTCCTTAACTTATGCCTGATTAACTGCAATTGCTTTGAGGGCAGTGCAGAGAGGTTAAAGATGCAGGTTACATTGTATTTTAAGAGCGCTGCTTTTAGCTCTTCAACCTGTGCTTGCTTGCTTGCTGTTATTTTTGGCTTATAATTGCTAGGCTTCATGTTGCTTATCCTGTGCTGGTGGTTTTGCAATTCTGGCTTGCTTTTTTGGCTTTGGTGCTTGCTTTTCCAGCTCTGTTTTTTGCTTTAATTTTTCCTGCAACTGCTCGCTTGTAAGGCTAAATGAGATGCTTGGCCCCATAGTTAATTTAAGGAAAACCTCTTTAATATTGCTTTCTTCCTGGGGAAGCGCATGAATTAATGCGTTATATGCTACCAGGAAGTTTTCTGCTACATGCTCATCACTCATTGATTCCTGGGCAATAGATGCCTTGACAATAAGCTCTTTCTTTGTCTGAAGCCTTGCCTGCTTTGAGAGCTTTGATTTTACCTGCTGCAAATCAGAACCTGGAGAGACAACTGCCCCGGCTTTTGGATTCGGCATTTTATTTCTTGGGCCGAATACCTTACCAAAGGTTGTTGCGATTTGAGCCATAAGATTTGCCTGGGCAATAAAGAAATCATATTGGGAAGCTAGTTTCTTTGCAGCTTTCTTATCCTGGTAAGCTGGAAACTCTTCAAGGGTTACAACCCCATCAAATATTTTTGACTGGTCTGAGAGTTCCCTGCCAACTAATGCACAGATTCTTGGCTGCTTGCCTCTTGGATATGGAAGAGCAGCAAAGACATCAACATTCTCCCCTGGTTTTTTAAGATTTAATGATTTTAGCGTTATTGAGAGGTCAAATGACTGATTAAAATTCCTTTTAGGCGAGAGTTCCCTTACAAATTTTATTTTTTCCAATACCTGCTGTTTGTCCATACTAATCTCCTCCTACAAGACAAACCATTTTCAAAACGCAAAGTTTGCTTATACAAACTTGGTGCGCCATCTGTCAAAGACAGATTAGCGAAGTGTTTGTATTCCCAAAACACTAAGTAATGGGTGTAGTTTAACGGATGATTAATTGATTAGGGTGGGGTTTATAAAACTTATGATTGATGTTTTGGGCATTTTGTTATCTGCAGGAATAAAGATATAATGTTTCATAAAAATGGTGCTCTTCTTCCAGCAATGTGAACTGGTAATGAAGTGATTTTAATGCTGCATCAATCTTGCTTTTGTTTGTCAGTGAGGAAAACACAAACAAGATTTCCCCGTTCTTGTTTAAATGCTCCTTTGCCTGCTTTAGGAATTTTATGATTATCTCATAGCCATGTTTTCCCCCGCAGACAACTCTTTTTGTTTCCTCGTCTTCTAATGGGTCTTCTGGAAGATAAGGGGGGTTGAAGAATATTAAATCAAATTTTCCCTGTATGTTGGAGAATAAATCAGACTGGATAGCATTAATTCCTTTTGCAAGGCAATAGCGAACAGAGCTTTCATTAACATCAGCTGCTAAAACTGATGATGCTCCTGCTTTGATTGCTGTATCTGCCAGGATGCCAAAACCTGTTCCCATGTCTAAGACAGACTTGCCTTTTGCTTTTTCCTTAATCTCCCTTACCAATAAGAAAGAATCTTCTGCTGGTTGATAGCTCATTTTTTTTGTTTAATAGCTGTAAAATAATCCTTTACCCGGTCAAGGATTGAATTAAGATAGTATTGCTTGATTTTCTCTTCAAAAATATTTTCCAGGGAATCATTTTCATTAATCCTGTAAGTGTTTTGCTGGCTTTCAATAAGGAAGATGTCCTTTAGCCTTTTTAACTGCCTCCTGATGTTTGAGGAAGCAATCCCTTTTAATGGAAGCTTGTTTTTTTTCCTTAAGCTAATAACAAGGCCTTCAACCTCTTTTGATGTTAATGGCTGGTTGGAATGAACCATGACATGGAGAATATCAACTATAACATCTCTTGAATCTCCTGGCTGGAGCAATCCAATTGAGAGGCAGAGCTTCTTCATTAGCTCTCTTGAATTACCTGTTTGTGGTTTTTCGTATTTCCTTAATGTGATTTCAGCTAATGGAATATCCTTGGAAACTAGTTTAGGCATGGTATAATGAAAATTCCTGATTTTAAATTCTTTTGGTTTCTGGTTTTTGATTAGGAAGATTTTTAAGCATTGTAAATTTCTGGCTATTTATGGCTGACCCTGATAAGATTATGGAGAGGAAAGAAAAGCTGGGGAATTTTTTAAAGGTTAAACTTGGCTTTGATAGGAAATATGGTGCTGTCTACATTGGAGTGTATATTCTTGTTATGGCTGTATTGTTTATGTATTTTGGAAAGATGTTTAACTCTGGAAAATTATGGCTGTTTGTGATTATACCTTTTGTTACTCTAATCTTATTTTTATTGGGGAAAATTAATTTGGGGGTTTTGATTAATCTTGTTGGATGGGGATTTATAATAAGAATACAGAATCTTCCAATATTGAAGGATGTTACAACAGGAGGTTACATCCCTAGTGACTTGGATGCTTTTGCTTTCTTAAGATATGCCCAGTATATATTAGAGCATGGAAAACTAATGGCTGTGGATACTATGAGGTATTATCCTTTGGGGTTTACTGGGTTAGATGAGTTTAGTTTTCTGAGCAGGTTCATTGTTTACCTGTATAAATTCCTTCATTTCTTTAGTTCTTCAATAACTCTTGAGTTTGCGGACGTTTTATACCCTGCTGTTGCAACAGCTATCGGGATTGTGTTTTTTTATTTGTTTGTCAAGAAGCTGTTTAATGCAAGAGCTGCTTTGATTGCATCAGCTTTCCTTGTTGTTGTTCCTGCCTTTCTTTACAGGAGCATGGGGGGGGTTTCTGACAAGGAAGCATTAGGGATAATGTTTATGTTTGCTTTCTTTTACTCTTATGTGTGTTCCTTGAAGTCAGAGAGCCTTAAATGGGCGCTAGTGCATGCTTTCCTTGCTGGTTTTGCAACTGCCCTTACTGGCCTTGCCTGGGGAGGGGTTACAACCATATTCCTTGTTGTCGGTCTTACGATAATTGTTGAGTTATTCTTGGGAAAATTAAAAAGAGTGGATATCTATGCTTACCTCATATATGTTTTTGTTACTGTACTATTACTGGTTTATTTTTCTGACACAAGGTATACTGTCTTGGGCTTTGTTACATCCATAACCTCCGGGGTGATGATTGTTGCCTTGGTTATTGCTTTGATACACCTTATTTTGTTTGACTATAATGTTTTCGGGATTAAGGAAATGATACAGAAAAGATATCCTCTAGGAATAGTGAGCTCTGTTCTTGCCGCTGTTCTTGGGTCAATTGGAATTATAATTATTTATGGCCCAAGATATTTTTTTGAGAAGGGAAAAGATGTTTACATATATCTAACCCAGCCATTTGGAACAAACAGGTGGGAGCTTACTGTTGCTGAAAATCAACAGCCATATATCACTGATTGGGCAGGGCAGTTTGGTGGATGGGCTTATATCTGGATTTTTATAATCGGTTCTGTTTTCCTCTTCTACTTGCTTATAAAAAATCTGGAGAGGAAGAATATCTGGAAGCTGGCGGGTGTATATATAATTTTTATTATCGGATTTATTTTCAGCAGGTATAATCCAAGTTCGGTATTTGATGGTGCAAGCACAATAGCAAAGGTTGTTTACATTGGTTCTTTGGTAGTTTTTATGGTATTCTGCCTTTGGTTTTACATTAACAGCTTTTATAATAATAAGACTG
>DATDYH010000118.1:0-2391 GCA_035289045.1 Candidatus Nanoarchaeia archaeon | reverse complement strand
TCTTTACTCTGTATTGCTTCCCAACCAGATATTTTCTTCCCCCCAGCAGCCCAGCCTCTCTTCCAACAAGAGAACCAGGCCCATCAGCCCCAACCAGTGCATCGTATTCATATCTTTTCAAGGCATTTTTAACCCTAAACACCGCTTGGTTATTCTTGCACCCAATAAACCTGTGCCCAAGAACCAATTTAACACCTTTATCAACCGCCTTGTCCAATAAAAATCTGTCAAATCTCTCCCTGTCAACAACAATCTCTTTTTCATTTAACTTAAATTCAACCTCCTTAGACCCGCCAACCACCCTAACCTTATCCAGCTCATTCACAATAACTTTTTTGTCAAGCTTGACTAAGTCAAAGATTCTCTTAGTCATGATGCCTGTGCACGCAACAGGCTTCCCAATAGCATCATGCTCCTCAAATATCATAACTCCCTGCTCGCATAAATAAGCAAAATATCCCCCAACAGGCCCGGCACCAATTACATTTATCATTTTACATCCTGATTTTTCTTTCCCTGGAGTTTCTTTCGCTAATCTTTCCCAAAAGAAAGATAGCGCACCAAAGTTGCTTATGCAACTTTTGTGTTATAAAAAAGAAAGGCTCTATCATAACATTTATATAAAAACCAGTTTTAAAAGCCTTATGCAGGAGCTTTTTATTCTCACGATCATCACTCTCGTCTGGTTATTCTTCGCATCAATCACAGACATAAAAAAAAGGGAAATTCCTGACTGGTTAAGCTACAGCCTAATAATCCTTGCATTAACAACCCACATAATCTCTTCAGTAAAAACGCAAAGCTTTTTCCCAATTCTCTCCAGTATCTTATCAGCAATATTATTCTCAGCACTAGCCTTCCTCCTTTACTACACAAGGCAATGGGGTGGTGGAGATGTAAAATTATTCATTGCTCTGGGCTTCTCCTTCCCTGTTTACCCAGATAGTTTACTAGCCTGGTTCAACCCAGGCATAAATCTTTATTTCCCATTAATCATCATCCTTAACCTTATTCTCTCAGCAGCCCTCTACAGCCTGCTCGCATTGCTCATCTTAATAATAAAAAACAAAGCCAATTTTCTCAAAGAGCTCAGGCATTACCCATTGACAAAGCTAAAAATCATTGCAGCAATTCTCGCATTAATCCTCTTTGCCCTCTCCTTCACTTTTCAGACAAAAGAAGCTGTTTATGCAATCATCCTGGCAATTCTGCTCATCCTCTTCCCATATCTATTAGCCTCAACAAAAGCAATTGAAAAGCTCCATATGATTAAAACCATCCCAATAGCAAAAGCAGAAGGCGAATGGCTCTCGGCAGATGTTTACATTAAAGATAAATTAATCTTAAGCAAAACCATCCCTGAAATAACCCAGCATCATATCAACATTTTAAAAAAGCACAACATAAAAACAATAAAAATAAAAACAGGCATCCCTTTTGTTCCAGCCTTTTTTATAGCTCTTCTTTTATCATTGCTCTTTGGCAACCTGCTCTCTTTCTTATTTTGATATAACCTGATTAATCACTCTGTTTTCTTCTCGCTGTTTTTTCGCGAACCTTTTTCCTAAAAAGGTTCTCCGAGGTTTTTTCTTTTACAAAAGAAAAAAGCTCTAAGGTATTCTTACCTTCTCCTCATAATCTTCTTCTAATTCCCTAATCTCTGGTTTCTCTGTTCTCTCCTCTTTATAGTACAGCTTATTTCTCAACTCTTCCAGCTTTTTCTTCTCAATATTCTTCCCCTCCCATCCAAGCTCTACCCCATCATCCTTCTCCCTTGGGATAACATGCACAATCACATGCTCTGCTCTCTGCCCTGCATCCCCCCCATTCGCAACAAATATATTCGTATCCTTCCCCAGGACATCAAAAATTCTTTTGGCAATCTTGTTCGCAGCACTAAAAACATTATCATCCTTTAATTCAGTGCTTCTCTGTACATGTTGTTTTGGGATAACCAGCACATGCCCTTCACTTGCAGGCTTGATATCCAGCACAGCAACAACTCCATCATCCTCATAAACTTTATAGCTTTCAATCCCCCCTTCAGCAATCAGGCAAAAAGGGCACTCCCCACCCCTCATTTGTTGCTTCTGCAAATACTCCAGCTGCTCAGGAGTCAAAGTCTTCAAAAATCTATTCAGTTCTTCCTGCTGCTTCTCAACAGGCAGCCTGGAAATTTCATTAATCTTCTTAATCTGCTCTTCACTTAAAGGATTTTTCATCTTTTATTAATTTCCTTCTCCACCCTGTTTTTTTTGGGAATATGTCACAACTCTTTGAGTTTGACATTTGTTCACCACAGGTGAACACTACAAACACTTTTCTTTACAATTCTGTTTTCTTTTTTGAATATGTGACAACTCTTTGAGTTTCACATTTGTTCACCACAGG
>DATDYH010000117.1:0-5314 GCA_035289045.1 Candidatus Nanoarchaeia archaeon | reverse complement strand
GAGCTTAAATGCCACTTGCATAGGAATTAAATAGCTTAATGCTGCCATAAGATAGAATGTTAATGGAAAGTAAAACTGGAATAAAGGGCTGCCTGCATAATTTCCCTGGCTCCAGCCTGAGATTCTTAAAGGGAAGAGATTTTCCTTCAGAAAAACAGCTGTTGGGTAATGGGATGCTGTGTCCCCGCCTGAAGTGATTGTTTTTGACAGGATTAAAGAGGGCTTGAAATAAGCAAGAAGGAAGATTAAAATTGATGCAAGGATTATTAGTTCAAGAATGGTTTGCTTTTTCACATGATTTTGTGTTGATTAGAGATATTTAAATTTTCTGATAGCAAGTGACTAGGGGAAATTTTATAAGCTCAGGCAGATTATTAAGAGCATGAAAAAGGGGTTCTTTTTTTCTCTTGATGGGTTTTTTGCACTAATCCTGTTTGGGCTGTTTTTAAGCATGATGTACAGCTTTTATTTAAGCTCGCCAAGAATGGAGCAGCCTTTTTACTTTTCTGAAGATGTGCTTGATGTGTTTTCAAATGTAAAGCTTAGCGAGCTGGAGCTTGCTAAATACCCAGAGATAACAGGGCTGATTACAGCAGGCAAGATTAACAATCGTGAAAAGACTGTTTTTGAGGTGCTTGTTGAGCTTAACTCTCAGGGTACTCCGGAGAGCAAAAAAAGTGCCGAGACTGTTATAAGGGAGCTGACTTTTGGGGTAGTGCCTGAGCAATACGGGTTTGGGGTTGACTTCAGCGGGGTTAATGTGTATAAGAGCCAGGAAAAAGAAATAATAAATGCAATTGCAAGGCAGAGGCTGGTGCTGGGCTAAGCCATGATAGATTTCAGCCTGCTTGGAATGAGTATTGGAAACTCTATGTATTGGAGTTTCCAGGTGTTTAGGTATTCCTTAAGTTCCTCAGAGCTTTTCAGGGGGCAAAGAATTATGGTATTTGAAAACTTTATTGCTTTTAGTTTTTTAAGCATCCCTTCCTGAGTGTTATCGCGGCCATACAGGCTGTAGTAGAACCTCATTCTTCCTGACTTGTTAAACCCCTTTAACTCATATTTAAAAAGGATGAAGCTTATATAACCAAAGGCTGCTGATAAGGGTTGTTCATAAACAAGGCTGTAGCCTTCTGCTAAAATACCTTCTCTTGCCTGAAAGGATTCCTTAAATAATTCAGGATAAGTTTTATCTATGACCTGGATGTTTAATCCAAGACTGTTCAGGCTTTTTTTAAGTTCATAACTGACATCAAAGTCTTTTTTATCCTTATGAATTATTAATATATCAATATCCTCTGGCTTGTTTTTGCCTTTAACAGCTGAGCCAAATAGGACAATGTCCAGGATTTTGCTTTTATTCCTTGCAAAAAATTCTTTAGTCTTAGACCTGAATTTTGTATTGTTTAATAATGCGTTTGACATTTTCTCTTAGTTTATCACATGTTTCTTTATCAATAGCTAAGGTGTAGGTATCTCTGTACACTTTGAAGTATTTATCCATGAATTCGTATAGGTTTTTGTCAGAAGATTCCAACATCCTAAACCTTTCTGTGTGGTCTTTGGGGGTTTTTCCTTTTAGCCTTAACAGGAGCAGGTCAGTTACCAGGAATATGGCTTTAAAATAGAGGATGGTTGAAGAAGTAAAATCTCTGGTTGAATATACAAGTTCTGCTGAGCTTAGGATTGTCCTGATATTTTTAAGTAATTCGTCTTCCAGCATGTTGGTAAGGTAAACAGATTAAGATTATTTAAGCTTTTTGGTTGGTAAAGTAAGGATTTGCTATTTTGTTGGTATTATAAACAAATGGGTGTTTAAAATCCTCTTTTGTTGGTATTACCTTTTAATGCTGGTAAACAAGTATGGTTGATTATAATCTTGGCGAGTATTGGGGTAGCTCTCCTTATAGATACTACTCATAAGTAAGGATGATAAAAAGGCTTATATATGGTTAAATCTCTTTTATTGGCATGATAGTTCCAGAAGAAAGGCTTGAGGGTTATTTAGGAAAGAGTTTAGATGATTTAGAAGGTAGAGTAAGCGAAGAAACTTTAAGAAAACTTAGAGAGTATCATCCTAGAGAATCTGGGGTTTCTGTTATAGATCATTTGTTTTTATGCCACCAGAAGGGGGGTCAAAGTTTAGGATCTTTGGCAAGAGATATAGGAACTTCAAGTCCTACTTTAAAAAAGGTTTTTGACTATTGCGAGTTACCTACTTTAGAAAGAGATGAGGGGGCTAAAAGGGTGTTGCAGGATCCTGGGTTTAAAGAAAGGCATGCTGCAGCTATGAGAAGAATGTGGGGGGATCCGAGGTTTAGAGAAATGCAAAGTAAAAAAATGAGGGAACAACAGGAAGATCCTGATTTTATGAAAAAAATATTTGAGGGGGTAAAAAGGAAGTGGAAAGATCCGGGGTTTAGAGAAATGCATTCTGAGAGATTTAAAAAATATTGGGGGGATGATGAATTTAGAGAGAAAAGGGCTAAAGGGTATGAGGCTTATTGGAAGGATCCAGAGCATAAAAATATGCAGGGTAAAAAATTTAGAGAGCTACTGGAAAACCCTGATTTTATGGAAAAAAGGCTTGAAGGAATAAAAAGGAAGTGGGAAGATCCGGGGTTTAGAGAAATGCAAAGTGAAAAGATGAAGAAGCAATGGGAAGACCCGCAGTTTAGAGAGAGGCTAGCTGAATCGCATAAAAAAGCTCTTAGTGAAAAATGGCAAGATCCAAGGTTTAGAGAAAAAATGGTTGAAGCAGCAAGAGGAGCAAGATTAAATCCTGAAAACATGGATAAATATTACTTACCAACGATTAGAGGATATAGAAAAGATATTGATTTTTATGCACAATCTGCATGGGAAGCAAATCTTGCCAGAGTATTTATGTATTGTAGGAGGGAATTTAGCATAGGGGAGGTATTCAGGCTTAAAGTTCCAGAGAAATATAAGGGAATGTTTGAGTCTGGAGTTACAGAAAAAAGAGTGGATTTTATGGTAGAAGACCCAAGAGGCAATATGATTCTATACGAAATTATGGCTCATCCTTTAGAGAATCCTGTTGGGTACGCAAAATTAGAGCTTTTAATACAACAGCATCCAGTTAAGATAAGGACAATTGATGGCAAAAGCTATGCTCGGCTAAGAAGACATTTTGAAAATAAGATAAACAACACTCTAGGGCTTAGTGGTTGGGAGGCTAAAGATGATAACTTAAGAACCAATCCTGGAAAGTATGGGTGATTGTTGGAGATTGATTCAAGGCTGGCAAGGAGCTGTTGTATAGTAAACTTTGTGCTTATTATCCAGCCTGATTCTAGGATGGTAGCCTTCTACATCACAGGATGATTGCCCATCATTAAAGCTGCCCCAGTAATAGAAATCAACAAATGAGTCTGTTGGGGTGGGGTCATTCCCTCTTTTTCCATCCAGGACGCGTTCAATGCCATTAATATCATTTGTAAATTCTCCTGAGATTCTCTGGAGGAAATTAGGGCCATCACCATGAGCAAGAAATGACTGCTCTGCTATGAACTTGTCCAGGTCTGTTTTTTGGTTAAACTCAGTTATTGTTGATTTCCTTATTGTCAATTCCTCGCCATTTTCTTTTAGAGTTAATGGGTCTGGGTAATCTGTTATGTAAAGTTTTGTCCTGATTGTCCTGTCTCCAAGATTCCAGGAAACTTCTGTTTCTGATAGCTCTGAGGAGTCTGAAACAACTATATTTTTCAAGGTTAATGCAACTTCTATTTCCCATGGAGAAAGATGCTGGATTGTTATGTCCTGAAGGGTTACTGGGCTGTAAGTAAGGTAGATGTTGCTATCTTTTGAGATTCCCTGGACCATATGCAAGGTGTTCCTGAGATTCATGCTTTTGGGGTTTGTATCTTCCATTTTAATTAAATCCTGCCCATTATACTTGCCAGTGTAGATTATTCCAGGAAATTCTGCCTTGAAGCTTGGGATATATGCTTTTGGTGCGCTTGTTGAGATGTAATCAAGTGAAGAGATGATTGTCTGCTTTGAGGATGCCTGCAATGCCCTTTCTATTATTGAGTCAAATGACTTGACAAATGCATTTATAGCTATAACTTTTGCCCTGGATTTTTGGATAGAGGCTGTTGGAGAATAGCTTGTCTTAATAAGGTAAGCTGAGAGGATTACAAGGATTAGAAGGACTGTTATAAATGTGAAAAATATCCCTTTTTTGTTCAAGATGCGCACCTCTTTGGTTAGTAAAGCAAGATTATGGCTTATTTAAATTTAATTCTTTGTTAAAACCAAAAATTTATATACGAACCTCTATTCAAAACCATATGAAAGTAGACATAGAGACTGCTGTGGATGGACTGGTAAAGCTTGTTAATGAAAAGAAGATTATTGCCCTGGATGAGGCTGCCAAGGCCCTTGGGGTCCCTGAGAACATAGTCAATGAATGGGCGGTTTTCCTTGAAGAGGACAAAATCCTGAAGATTGAGTATAAGATGACAAAGCCCTTTCTGAAGTTTGCTGAAGATACTAAGCTTATGAGTGAGGAAAGGGAGGATGTTGTCAATGAGAAAGAAAATATGATAAGGAAGCTCAGCTATATGCTCGCTGCAATCCGAAGAAGAGCGTTAAAGCCAACCATGCAGATTAAAAGCATAGATGATGTCAAGAAGGTGCTTAGCAGCAAGAGCAAGACCAAAGATGATGTGCTGAATTGCCAGAAGTTTATCCTGGAGAAGGGAATTAATGACCTGATTAGTATATTAAAGAGCGTGAATGACATTAAGAAATTAAGAGAAATCGCCAGGCAGTTTGAGGATATTGAGAGGAAAAAAGCTATATTTGAAAAAACCTAATTGGTAAAAAAAGAGAGGAAAAAGGGGTGGGTATGGGAGTTATAGAAGCCTATAAATTTAATTCTGGAAATATACCTGTTGATGTGAGTATTGAGAGTGATAAAAATGAGTTTGTGATGATTTACAAGATTAGCATCTCGCAGATAAGCTCAACAACAGAAGTCATACTTGAGAAAATCAGGAATGAGCTTGTGGACAAGGTTAAGCTTGGAATAGGGGATGTTACTGACCCAAAGAAGTTTGATTATATAAAGCTGAAATTCCAGAAAACAATTATCAGCCTGATTAAAAAATACCTGCCTGACTTGAGTGATGAGACTCTGGATTTTTTTACAACATATTTAATGCACAAGAGCTTTGGCTTAGGCAGGATTGAATTGCTTATGAGCGATAAAGGGCTGGAGGAGGTTGTTATCAACAGCGCTGATGAGCCTGTCTGGGTTTACCATCATAAGTATGGCTGGCTTAAA
>DATDYH010000116.1:0-5383 GCA_035289045.1 Candidatus Nanoarchaeia archaeon | reverse complement strand
CAGACATTGTAAAAGATTCAGAATTTTCAGTATTCAAAGAGGTAATAAAAAACAAAGGCATAGTAAAATGCATTAATCCTGAAAAAGACTTCACAAGAACAGAACTGGAGCAATTAACAGATTTCTGCATTAAATCAGGAGGCAAAGGCATGGCCTACCTAAGGGTCAGCAATGGAAAATTAGAAGGGAGCATCTTAAAGTACCTCTCCTCATCAATACAAAAAGAAATAATCCAAAAAACAAAAATCAAAAAAGGTTATTTACTATTCATAGCAGACAAGCCAAAAAAAGCAAATTCAGTTCTCTCAGAATTGAGGAACAAGCTTGGGAAAGACTTAGGATTAATAAAAGAAAATGACTTCAAATTCACATGGGTTATTGATTTTCCATTATTTAGCTATAATGATGAAGAAAACAGGTGGGAGCCAGAGCACCACATGTTCACATCTCCAAAACCAGAGCATCTTCCAATCCTGGAATCAAAGCCCGGAGAAGTCCTGGGAGATTTATATGATATTGTCTTAAACGGCACAGAGCTAGGCTCAGGCTCAATAAGAATCACTCGTCCTGACATTCAGGAAAGAGTTATGAAAATCATTGGCATGCCAAAAGAAGAAGCTTATAAAAAATTCGGCTTCCTGCTAAATGCCTATAATTTCGCAGGACCCACCCATGGCGGTATGGGCTTGGGCTTTGACAGGCTGGTTGCATTAATGCTCGGCTACACAGACATCAGGGAGGTAATAGCCTTCCCAAAAAACAAAGAAGCCCAGAACCCAATGGACGACTGCCCTGCAGATGTTGACCATAAGCAGTTAAAAGAGGCTCATATAAAGATTGACCTGGAGAAGAAATGAAACCATTCGCAAATCTTTTTTTTGAACTCGGCATGTTGGGAAGGATGAAAAGAACAGGCCCATATGCAGCAGGCGTTAAGGACCCGGAAACAATAGCCCAGCACAGTCATAGAGCAATATGCATAGCTTATATTCTCGCAAAACTTGAAAATGCTGATGTAGAAAAAGTCTTGTTAATGGCTCTTTTTCATGATTTTCCAGAATCAAGGCTTGGTGATATGAACAAAGTAACCCTTAGATATGTAACATTAAACAATGCAGAAGAAAAATGCCTCACAGAGCAAACACAAAACCTGCCAAAAAACATCCAAAACGAAGTTCTTGAGAATTTCAAAGAATTCAATGAAAGAAAAACAAAAGAAGCTATAGTAGCAAAAGATGCAGACTTATTGGAATGTGCTGTTCAATCAAAGGAATATCTTGATTTAGGGGTAAAATCCATGACCGACTGGATAACTAATGTAGAAAACGCATTAAAAACAGAATCAGCAAAAAGGTTATTAAAAGAAATAAAAGCAACAAGTCAGGATGAATGGTGGCATGGCTTAAAAAAGCTGATTATGGACGATACAAGAAGGAAAAATGAACATCAATAAAGAACTGCTCCAAAGTGTGGCAAAGAACGCAAGATTAAACCTCACAGAGCCAGAGCTGGAAGAATTCCTCCCCCAGCTAAAAGAAATCCTTTCCTCATTTGAAAAACTAAGAGAGCTAAACACAGATAACATCAAGCCATCCTTCCACCCAATTGAAGTTAAGAACATTTTCAGGGAAGACACAGCATCAAAGCCAAAATCTCAGGAAGAAATCCTTTCCAACACTCAATTAAAAAAAGATGGCTATTTTAAAGGCCCAAAGGCATTATAAAAAGCCATCTAACACAAAAGCTAAAACCTTAAAAATATCATTGCTTTCTATTATCTATGCAAGAAGAAGTCAGGAAATGGATTGGGCAAGCAGAGAGAGATTTAATCACTGCAAAGAATAGCTTCAAAAGCAATGACTATTATGCTTCAGCATACTGGGCCCAGCAGGTTGTTGAAAAAGCCCTGAAAGCATTGCTCATCAAAAGCTCTGGCCAATTCCCCAAGGTTCATGACCTTACAAGGCTTGCAAAGTTAATAAATGCTCCAAATAAAATCATAGAACTCTGTGCAAAATTAAATCCTTCTTATACAGACTCGCGTTACCCTAATTCTTTTAAGCCCTATAATAAAAGCGAAAGCAAAGAATCTCTAAAATATGCAGAAGAGGTATTAAAATGGATAAAAGAAAATCTCAAATAATAAAAAAACTGAAAGCTTTCAAGAAGTTAGCAAATAAAGAAATAGCCCCAATTAATCACATGTATTTTTTTGGCTCCAGGGCATCAGGAAAACCCCATAAAGACAGTGATATTGATTTGATTGTAGTCTCAAGAAAGTTTCAGGGTAAAGGCCATCTTGAAAGATCGCCTAAGCTCTATGTAAAATGGAATCTAGATTATCCTGTAGATTTTCTCTGCTACACCCCAAAAGAGTTCAACAAGCTAAAAAATCAGGTTTCAATTGTCAGAGAAGCAGTCAGCAATGGCATTAAGATTTAACAGCATTAAAAATAAGATTATTTCAAAGGTATTATAATATGCAAGTCCAGGAATACATAAAAAAGGTACAGAATAAAGAGATCTCAGTAATCAAAACAATCCGGGAGATCCTGAAAGAGGCCAAGGACATTAACAAAGATTATCATTACTTCAACACTTTCTCAGAAGACCTTGCATTAGGCCAGGCTGAAAAAGTAGAAAAAAACCCAAAAGGAAAACTTGCAGGCCTTCCAGTCTCAGTAAAGGACTGCATCTGTGTTGAAGGTGTGGAATCCACAGCAGGCAGCTATATCTTAAAAGGCTACAAGCCAATTTTTAATGCAACAATAATTGACAAGCTGACCAGGGAAGGGGCAATAATCATAGGAAAAACCTCCCAGGATGAATTTGGTTTTGGCTCTTTCAGCACAAATGTAAGCATTAACAGGCAGCCTCCAAAAAATCCGCATGACAAAGAAAGGGTAACCGGAGGCTCA
This sequence comes from Candidatus Nanoarchaeia archaeon, assembly GCA_035289045.1. Taxonomy (GTDB): domain Archaea; phylum Nanobdellota; class Nanobdellia; order SCGC-AAA011-G17; family GW2011-AR20; genus DATDYH01. The sequence continues at coordinate 2,465 of DATDYH010000116.1, read as the reverse complement.
TCCGGAGGCTCAGCAGGATTCACAGCAATAACCAAGCACCCTCATGTTTCAATAGCAGAATCAACCGGAGGAAGCATAGCCTGCCCAGCATCATTCTGCGGAGTAGCAGGCTTAACCCCTACTTATGGCTTGGTCTCAAGGTCTGGCTTGATTGATTATGCAAATTCCTTAGACAAAATAGGTGTAATGGCCAAGTCATCAAAAGATACAAAATTAATTCTTGATGTAATCAAAGGCAATGATACCAAAGATTCAACATCTTTAAAGCAGGATATTAATAAAGACTCATCAGTTAAAAAAATAGCCCTGATCAAAGAATCCCTTAATGTTGACAAAGAAGTCAGGGAGCTAATCATTGAAAAATTAGAAGGAAAAAAAATAAAATATGATTTAATCTCCCTCCCCTTAGCAGAGAAATATTCCTTGGCAGCTTATTACATCATAGCAACATCAGAAGCCTCAACAAACCTGGCAAAGTACTCCGGCATAAGATACGGCATACAAGAAGAATTAACAGGCAATTTTGATGATTATTTTTCAAAAATCAGAAGCCAGGCATTTAACAAAGAATCCAAGAGAAGGATTATTTTAGGAACATTCGCCAGAATGTCAGGCTTTAGGGATGCTTACTATCTCAAGGCCATGAAAGCAAGAACATTAATCATAGAAGAGTACAAAAAAGCATTCTCAAAATATGATTTATTGCTCTCCCCAGCCATGCCAATCATAGCCCCAAAATTTACAGAAACTCAAAAGCTCACCCCTATGCAGAATTACATGATGGATGTTTTGACCGTAGGCCCAAATCTTGCAGGCCTGCCGCATCTCTCAATCAACATAGGAAAGGCGAAAGCCATGCCAGTAGGCTTGCAGATAATAGCCAATCATCTGAATGAAAATAAATTATTTACACTGGGAGAGAAAATTGAAACCCAATAAAGGCATAAAAATCATATTTATTTGCAAGGGAAATATGCACCGCTCCCCTATTGCAGAGAGGATTTTTAAAAAAGAATTAAAAAAAAGAAGCTATCCAGATTCAATAAAAGTGGATTCATATGGCTTACATGGATTTATACTCCCGCCCCCAAAAGGAAAATGCCTAAAAGACTATCCAACAGAATACAAGTTATCCAAGCCTCACCTGGATAAAAAAGGGATAAGCATGGAAGAGCATATTTTCAAACCATTAAGTGAAAATATCCTGAAAGAAGCGAGTTTAATAATAACCATGCACCCAGATGTAACCAGATTGCTCCTTGATAAACACCCATCAATTAAGAATAAAACATTCTTATTAACAGAGCTATGCTCAAAAAATGTAATTATCAAAGATGTTGATGGCTCCAAAGACCCAAAAGTGTATGAAGAAACAATAAATAACCTAGAATTATGTATATTAAAATCATTTGATAAAATAATAGCCCTAGGAGAGCAAATAGAAGCATGTCATTCATAAACCAAAAAATCAAAGGAGAACTTATAGAATACCTCTCTAAAGATGGTTATCAAAACCACGGATTCCTAATCCCTGGAAAAAAGAAAAAGCTCATCATTGGAATACATGGCATGAGTGGGAATTTCTATAGAAACATCCTAGTGAGAATGAGTTCATCCTTCACAAATCAGGGATGGGGTATTCTTTTGGTAAACACCAGGGGCCATGACTCAATGGCAAGGTGCATAATCAGGAAAGGAAAAAAAACAGAGAAAAAATGCCTGGGCACAATATATGAAAAGTTTGAAGACTCTTTCTACGATATTCAGGCAGCTGTCAATATTGCTTATCAGCTAGGTTATAAAAGAATAATCCTTCTTGGTCATAGCACAGGATGCCAAAAAATAGCATATTATATCTACCGAACCAAAGACAAAAGAGTAAACTCTCTTATTCTTCTCGCTCCTGGAGATGACTACAATATTAATAAAAAATCATTAGGAAAAAAATGGAGCAGCTTAGCAGAGAAGGCAAAAAAACTAATGCAGCAAAAAAAAGAAAGCCAATTGCTGGAATTATTCCCTGAATTCTTCTTCAGCGCCCAAAGATTCAATAGTGTTTCTGATCTCAAAAGGATTGAAAGCAGGCTATTTAATTATGAAGGCAATCTAAAAGAGTTCAGCGCCATCACCCCCCCAATCATAGCCCTATTCGGCTCAGCAGATGAGCATTTAGTAAAGCCTGCAAATAAGTGCCTAAGCCTGTTAAAGAAAAAAACAGGGTCAAAAAGCCTAAAAACCATCATTATTAAAGATGCTGACCATGGTTTTAAAGACCATGAAAAAGAAACAGCTGAGAAAATTATCAAAAGTTTAGAGGACTAACATGGAGCATCTGGCAATACTAAAAAGATCCTGGAATCTAACAGAAAAGATAGCTACAGGAAAGAAAAAAATAGAATCAAGGTGGTATAAACAAAAACGCGCTCCCTGGAATAAAATAAAACCAGAAGAGACAATCTATTTCA